>CAZFHD010000010.1:0-1545 GCA_964518455.1 uncultured Candidatus Saccharibacteria bacterium
CTCATCAAGAAGAACTTAAGGAAATGATAAACATCATGAAACCAAAATTTTTCCTTCCTGCTTATGGTCAGTTTTCAATGTTAGTAACTCATGCCGAAGTTGCTCAAAAAGCAGGTATTCCCCAAAAAAATATTATCTTAGCTGAAAATGGCCAAATAATTAATTTAAACAGACAGAAAGCTTTTATAGAGAAAAAAACTGTTCCCTCAAACTATATTATGGTTGACGGATTGGGGGTGGGAGATGTAGGAGAAGTTGTTTTAAGAGACAGACAAATATTATCTAAAGACGGAATGTTTGTTATCGTAGCCGTAGTAGACAGGCAAACTGGTCAAGTCAAGGGTTCTCCTGATATAATATCTAGAGGGTTTGTATATTTAAGGGAATCAAAGGGATTATTAGCCGAAACAAGGAAAAAGATAATCAACATTGTAAACAGAGCTGCCGGAAGCGGAGGAGCTGTTAATTGGGTCTATGTTAAAAATGAAGTAAAAGAAAAAATCGGCCAGTTTCTTTTTTCCAAAACCCAAAGAAGACCAATAATATTGCCAGTTATCATAGAAGTTTAAAATTATGCGAGTTCTAAGCGGCATTCAGCCAACAGGATCAATACACATAGGGAATTATTTGGGAGCTATTAAACAATGGGTTGAACTCCAAGAAAAATCAAAGTGTATCTTTCTTATTGCCGATTTACACTCTTTAACTATTCCCTACGACCCAAAAGACCTCCAAAAAAATATCACAGAAGCTGCCATTGCTCATTTGGCCGTAGGTATTAATCCAGAAAAAAGCATTCTTTTTATCCAATCCCAGATTAAAGAACACACAGAGCTCTGCTGGCTTTTAAATACTGTCTGTCCAGTAGGTGAGCTTCAAAGAATGACTCAGTATAAAGAAAAGGCAAGACAATTTAAGAAAAACGTCAATGCTGGACTCTTGAATTATCCTCTCTTACAAGCAGCAGATATTCTGCTCTATAAAACAGATTCAGTTCCTGTAGGAAAAGACCAGATTCAACACATTGAGTTAGCCAGGATGATTGCCAGAAAATTTAATCAAAGATTTGGCAAGGTATTCGTTGAACCCAAAGCCCTTCTTTCTAAAGTCGGCGCTAAAATTATGGCTCTGAATAATCCCAGACAAAAAATGTCAAAGTCATTAGGACCCCAAAGCTATATTTCCATTTTTGAAACACCTAAAGAAATAAAAAGAAAAATAATGGCAGCTATTACAGATACAGAAAAAGAGATAAAGTACAATCCTTCAAAAAAACCCGGTATCTCCAATCTTTTAACAATTTATAGTTTATTTTCAGAAAAATCAATAAAAGAATTGGAAAGAAATTTTAAAGAAAAAGGTTATGCCAATTTTAAAAAATCTTTGGCTGAAGTTCTAATAAAATATTTAGAACCCTTCCGATTCAAAAGAAAAGAGCTTCTCTCAAGAGAAGTTTATGTCCAAGAAACCCTTAAGATAGGGAAAAAGAGAGCAGGGGTTTTAGTCCAATCCACAATGCAAGAAGTGAGAAAGAAAATGGGTTTA
>CAZFHD010000010.1:1645-2847 GCA_964518455.1 uncultured Candidatus Saccharibacteria bacterium
GGTTCTGTATTTGAAGGACGAACATTAAACCACCAATCTTTGTATTCTACTGTTATTCCATCCAAATAATCCTGTTTTCCATCAGAATATTTTTCTTTAATTTTCTCCAAAACCTTCTTTTTATCTTTTACTTCAAAATTAATCTCAGCCGCCTTGGCATAAAGAGACAGCTCTGATACCAATTCAGAAACCTTTTTACCTGACTCTGAAATTATTTGTAATAAAATTAAAAAAGCCAAGAAGCCAGAATCCCCATAAAAATTATCTTTAAAACAATAGTGGCCGGAAACTTCACCACCCATTATTCCATTATTTTCTACCATCGCTTTTCTAACATTTACAAACCCAACAAGAGTTCTAACGGGGTTGCCTCCCCATTTTTTAATAAATTCAGGAACAGCTTTAGAACAAATTAGGTTATAAGCTATTCCCTTGCCCGGATTTTTCTTCAAAAGATATTTGGCTAGAAGTAAAGTTGTAATATCGCCCTTTTTAAAATTACCTTTTTCATCTAACAAAAAAATCCTATCAGCATCACCATCAAAAATAAAGCCAAAGTCGGCTTTTTCTTCTTTGATTTTCTGGCTAATTTGGTCAGTCACCCCTTCAAGCAAAGGGTTTGAAGGATGAGCAGGAAAACTACCATCTAATTTAAAATTCAAAGGAATAATTTTAATGGGTAATTTGTTTTCAAGCTGGGGAATAACTTTCCCTGCCATACCATTTCCAGCATCAACTACAACCCTAAAGGGTTTTATTTTTTTTACATCAATTAAAGAAAAAATGTGGTTTAAATAATGTTGCCAAACATCTATATCTTTTATCTTTCCTCTGCTTTCAACCTCCGAAAGCTTTCCCTTCTCAATTATATCAATCATATCTTTGCCTCTAATCATAGAAAATCCGCTATTTTCTTTTTTTATCATTTTAAAACCATTATACTCTTTAGGATTGTGGCTAGCTGTTATCATAATTCCCGCTTCATAGCCATAATAGCCTATAGCAAAATAAAGACATTCTGTCGGGACTTCTCCCATGTTATAAACATCAGCGCCTTGATCAATAATGCTTTTTGACAACGATTCAAAAAGAGCAGGCGAAGAAAGACGCATATCTCTGCCAACTACAATTCTTTTTGCTTCTGTATATTCAACAAAACTCCTTCCTATTTTATAGGCTACTTTTTCGTTTAAATCTGTGGG
>CAZFHD010000010.1:2947-7102 GCA_964518455.1 uncultured Candidatus Saccharibacteria bacterium
GGGGTTGATTTCCATATTAAATTATTATAGCACCCCGTTAGAAATTTTGCGAATAAAATTGACAGAGAGTTGACAGAGAATTTCTAACGGGGTAGTATAAATTTATGAGTTTTTCAGTAGGTATTATTGGTCTCCCTAATGCTGGAAAATCAACTTTATTTAAAGCCCTAACTCAAAAACAGGTTAATATCGCAGATTATCCTTTTACTACCATTGATCCTAATATCGGAATAGTTCCTGTTCCAGACAAAAGATTAGAGAAAATCTCTAAAATCACAAGTCCTCAAAAAACTACTAAGACTATTATTGAATTTATAGATATTGCCGGATTAGTTAAGGGAGCTCATAAAGGAGAGGGTTTGGGAAATCAGTTTTTATCCCAAATTAGAAACTGCGATGCTATTGTTGAAGTAGTAAGAAACTTTTCTATTTCCAAGGAAAACTTTAAAACAGAAAACCAAGAAACACAGTATCAATTATGGGAAAAACCTGCTCCCAAAGAAAACATAGAAATCATGAATACAGAGTTTTTAATGAAAGATCTGGAAACTGCAGAAAAAGCTATAGAGAAAATTGAAGAAAAAGCTAAAAAAGAAAAGTCCTTTCAAAAAAGCTTGGATATTCTTCAAAGAACAAAGGCAAATCTAGAGGAAGGAAAGACCATTTCCCAAATAGAATTGAATCCAGAAGAAAAAGAAAGAATCAAAGAATATCAGTTTTTAACAGCTAAACCCAAAATATATCTTTCTAATATAAAAGAAGAGATAAACAAAGAAAAAATCAAAGAAGATTTCCCCAAAGACGCTCCCTTGATTTTCTTAAACTTAAAGCTTGAAGAAGAAATGTCAGAATTATCTGAAAAAGAAAGAGAAGAATTAGATCTAAAATCTCAACTTGACCAATTAATAATTAATTGCTATAATATCCTTGAGTTAATTACATTTTTCACTATAACCGGAGGAAAAGAAACCAGAGCCTGGACCTTAAAAAAAGGTTCTAATGTTTTGGAAGCTGCAGGACAAGTTCATTCTGATTTCCAGGAAAAATTTATTAAAGCTGAAGTTATCCCTTGGCAAAAGCTAATAGAAACCGGAAGCTGGGCCAAGGCTAAAGAATCAGGAGAAATTAAAACTGCAGGCAAAGAATATATTATTTCTGACGGCGATGTAATAGAATTTAAGATTTAATCTCAATTTAAAATGTTAAAATGAAGTTTTACGAATTAACTTATCTGACAACACCCGATCTTTCAGAAGAAAATCTGAAAAATCTAATAGAGAAAATAAGCAGCTTTATTTCAGAACAAAGCGGAATTTTATCTAAAAGCACAAAAGCTACAAAAAAAAAGCTGGGTTATGAAATAAAAAAGAAAAAAGAGGCTTTTTTAGTTAGTCTGGATTTTTCTTTAAAACCTGAAAATCTAAAAAGCTTGAAAGATAAATTGAACTCAGAAAATCAAATTCTCCGTCATCTAATTAATAACGCCGAAACTCCTACTAAAGAAATTTCAATAAAAACTCCTAGAATAGAAAAAACCAAAGAAAAAAAGGTCGATCTTAAAGATATAGATAAAAAAATTGATCAAATTTTAGAAGAATAAAATGAATTTAAATAGGATTATACTTGTTGGCAATCTTACCCGAGATCCGGAAATGAAAAGCACTCAGTCCGGTCAAAATCTCTGCACTTTTGGTTTGGCTACCAACAGAATTTGGACAGATCCTGACACCAAAGAAAAACAAAAAAACACAGAGTTCCACAATATTGTCTTATGGGGAAGACTGGCTGAAATCTCTTCTCAATATTTACAAAAAGGGAGCCTGGTTTTAGTTGAAGGAAGAATTCAAACCAGAAGCTGGGAAGATAATTCGGGCAACAAAAGATACAGAACAGAAGTTGTAGGACAAAACATTCAGTTTGGCCCAAAAAGCAGCCAACAAAACTCTCCTCAACTAAATCAAAATCAGCCCAAACAAGAAAAAGAAGAAGACATCCCCGTGATTGAAGAGAGAGCAGAAATTCCTTCAAAGGATAAAAAGAAAGATAAGGAAGAAAATAAAGGCCAGGATGAAGAAATTAATGTAGAAGATATCCCTTTCTGAAATTTTATGAACTGTTATTTTTGTCAAAGAAACATTAAAGAAATTGATTTTAAAAATACGGAGCTTCTCCAAAGATTCACCACAGAATCAGGAAAGATAAGAGGGAGAAAAAAAACTGGTGTTTGCGCAAAACACCAGAGACGATTAACAAAAGCTATAAAAAGAGCCCGTCATTTAGGCTTGTTAGCTATTTCAAGTTAAAAATCTCTTAAGCTTCCTCTCGAGTTTTTCCCTGAGCTTCTTCTAAAATAGCTTTTTTGATTTTATCTGCTATTTTGGGATTTTCTCTTAAGAATTCTTTAGAAGCATCCACCCCTTGTCCCAATTTTGTGTTTTCAAACTGGTACCAACTACCAGCTTTTTTAATTATTTCTTGCTTAGATCCTGTATTAATAAGGTCCGCTAAATAAGAAATTCCTTCATTATAATAAATATCAAGCTCTACAACCTTAAAAGGAGGAGCCACTTTATTCTTAACTATTTTAACTTTTATTCTATTCCCTATAATCTCATCTCCTTTTTTAATCTGAGCTCTTCTTCTTAAGTTAATCCTTACAGAAGAATAAAACTTTAAAGCCAACCCTCCAGGTGTTGTTTCAGGATTTCCGAAAACTACTCCTATTTTCATTCTGGTCTGATTTAAAAATATCACTGAAGTTTTAGTTTTAGAAATAATGGAAGCGAGTTTCCTCAAAGCTGAAGACATTAATCTTGCCTGAAGCCCTATTTGATACTCACCCATTTCCCCTGCAATCTCTCTTCTAGGAGCTAAAGCTGCTACAGAATCTATTACAATTACATCAACCTCACTAGATCTAACCAAACTTTCTACAATCTGCAAAGCCTCTTCTCCGGAATCCGGCTGAGAAATCAAAAGTTCATCTATATTAACTCCAATTTTTTGGGCATACTCTGGATCTAAAGCATGCTCTGCATCAATAAAAGCTGCTACCCCCCCTTTTTTCTGAGCTTGGGCAATAATATGCAAAGAGAGACTGGTTTTCCCTGTTGCCTCAGGACCATAAATCTCAACTACTCTTCCTCTAGGAATCCCACCAACACCTAAAGCTAAATCAAGAGAAGTAGCACCCGTAGATATTACTTCTACCCCGGTTGACTTAACCTCTTTTAGCTTCATTATAGCTCCCTCTCCAAACTTATCTTTAATCTCATTTAAAACTTCATCTAAATTTCCTCCTTTTTCTTTTTTCTCTTCCTCTTTTGCCATATTAGTTTAACATAACACTATTATCTAAAATAATCAAGGATAAAAACTTGGCTAAGCCAAGTTTTTATTTGCTGAAATCACGCTTTCTGCCAATCATCTCCAGAATCCTCTTCTGTTTTTTCTGTTTCTCCAAAAACCTCTCTAGGTTTAGAGCCATCTTGAGGCCCTACTATCCCTCGTTCTTCCAGCATATCTATCAACCTAGCAGCTCTAGCATAACCTACTCTTAATCTTCTCTGAAGCAAAGAAGACGAAGCTCTATCCGCTTCAATTACAACTCTTTTTGCTTCTTCGTAAAGAGGCTCTTCTTCATCAAAAAAGATACCAGTGCCTGTTTGTCTGTCCTCTGAAATCTTATGGGTTTCCTGAACTAAATCAGGATCCATCTCAGCTATTAGGCCTTTCTCTTTAATATACTTTACAACCTTTTTTACTTCTTTTTCCGAAACAAAAGGTCCTTGAATTCTTTTGGGCTTGGCTACTTCGGCTGAAAGATAAAGCATATCTCCCCTTCCCAAAAGTTTCTCTGCTCCGCCAACATCTAAAACCGTCCTTGAATCAACCTGAGAAGCTACCTGAAAAGTAATTCTTGAAGTAATGTTAGCTTTGATTAAACCTGTAATTACCTCAACCGAAGGCCTTTGGGTAGCTACTACTAAATGAATACCTACAGCTCTAGCCATTTGGGCTAATCTGACTATTCCGGCTTCAATATCTCTTCCTCTAGCTGCCATCAAATCGGCTAACTCATCTATTATTAAAATAATGAAAGGCAAAGGTTCTGTTCCATTATCTAAAGCTTTTTCATTATAACCATGGATATCT
>CAZFHD010000010.1:7112-12165 GCA_964518455.1 uncultured Candidatus Saccharibacteria bacterium
ATTTCCCCTGTCAGCCATTTCAAAACTCCAATAGTTTCATCAGCTGTATAAATTATAGGGCATAAAAGATGGGGAAGATCTTTATAAACAGGGAATTCCACCCTTTTAGGATCAATCAGAATTAGTCTTAGATTATCAGGACTAGCGCTCTTAAAAGGTGTGCTGGGTTGGTAAAGAAGGCTTAAAATCAAAGAATTCAAATAGATAGTCTTACCTGTCCCGGTAGCTCCTGCTACCAGCATATGGGGCATTCTGGCTAAATCTGCATAAACAGGAACACCCGAAACATTTCTTCCTAAAATAACAGGAAGGTCAGCTGAAGAATTCTGGAAATAAGAACTTCCAATTAAGTCCTTAAGTCTTACAGTAGCTCTTTCTGTGTTGGGAACTTCAATTCCCACCAGAGATCTCCCGGGAATCGGAGCTTCAATTCTAATAGGATGGCTAGCCAAAGATAAAGCTAAATCATTGGAAAGAGTAGTAATTTTAGAAACCTTGACTCCTTCTGCTGGCTTCAAAGTATACTGAGTAACAGTAGGACCTATATTAACTTCCGACATTGAAACATTAATTCTAAAGTTCTCCAAGGTTTTTTTAATAATAGATGAGTTCTCTTTAGTGTTGCCACTATTAGGAACATCTTTCTCTTTGGCTAATAAATCTATAGGAGGAGGTTCATAAAAGAAAACCTTGGACTTTCCAGCCAGTTCTCTTTTTTCCCTTTCAGGTTCTTTCTTTTCCTCTAATTCAGTTTGAGAAGAAATAGAAGTTGAAATCTTTCTTACTTTGAACCTGGGAGCAAAAATCTTCTTAATAATAGAGGGCTTGCCCTCTCGAGTTTTGTCTTGCAAAACTTGGGAGAGCTTTTCTTCTCTTTCTTTCTTCTTTTCTTTAGAAACAGGCTTCAAAAAGTGCCAAAAGATAAGACCTCCTATAATAACAGGAGCTAAAAAGATAAAAAAAGTAGCCCATAAACCAAAGTATTTTAAAAGGGGCCAACTTAAACCATAGCCTATTATCCCACCATTCATAGAACCTGAGTTAAAAACCGCTAAAATCCCTGCTACCCCCAGAACTAAAAGCAAAACAGCCAGAATAACGGGCCAAAAGAGAGTACGATCTTTTTGAAAAAACTCAAAGTCATATTTTTTACTCAACAATATTAATCCTCCCAAAATAAAAATTAAAGGAAAAATAAAAATAGTTTTCCCTATTAAAAACATATTCCATTCCATGAAGGTCTTTCCTGCTACCCCGGCTTTACCAAAAAAACTTAAAGATATTAAAACAGCTACTAAAATCATCAAAACCCCCAAAATAGCCTGTTTGGTATAGCTTGGTAAACTAAATCTCTTTTTCCTCTTTCTATAATAGTTTTTATTTTTCTTCTTTTTTCTGGACACGGTTTTAAATCCAAATGTCAAAATCCAAAGATTCAAACCAAATCCAAATGACTAAATTTCAAAGTTTTTGGATTAGAAACGAAGTTTCCTTTTCAAATATGAGCTTTGGGTTTGATTTGACATTTGTCATTTGGATTTTGGATTTTTATGCTCCATATTTATATTATATCACTCTTAATTATTTCCTAAAACCAGTTCCAGAAGGAATTAATTTTCCTATAATTACGTTTTCCTTAAGTCCTCTCAATTTGTCCTTCTTTCCTTCAAGAGAAGCTTTAATCAGAACTCTTGAAGTTTCTTGAAAAGAGGCAGCAGACAAGAAAGAATCTGTACTAAGAGATACACGAGTAATGCCAAGTAAAATAGGTTTTGATTCAGCAAGCTTCTTTTTCTCCTTCTTCATCTTCTCGTTCTCTTCCAAGAACCTGGCCCGTTCAATAACTTCTCCCACGGTGAACAAAGTATCCCCCGGATCTTTAATCTTCACTCTAGAGAACATTTGACGGATTATTATCTCTATATGTTTATCATGAATAACAGCGCCCTGGGAAACATAAATCTTCTGTATCTCTTGAAGAATATAGTCTTGAGTTCTTTTTTGATCTGTTAATCTAAAGAGTTCTTTAAGACTTAAATTACCTTCATAAAGCTTTTGCCCTTTTTTAATTTCCTCTCCTTTTTTAACTAAAATAGCTTTTTGGGGAGAAACCTTATATTCTAGAATATCTTTCTCCAACTTTTTGCCTTTGGGTCTTATCTTTATTACTCTGTCTGAAGTTACATCTATCACCTTACCTTCTACCTTGGAAACTTCAGCTTTACCTTTGGGTATTCTGGCTTCAAATACTTCTTGAACACGAGGAAGACCAAAAGTAATATCCCCACCCCCGGCAACACCACCAGTATGAAAAGTCCTCATAGTCAACTGGGTTCCTGGTTCTCCTATAGCTTGAGCTGCTACAATGCCTACAGCGCTGCCAATTTTCACTATTTTATTTTTTCCAAAATCCCAACCATAACATTTTTTACAAATCCCTCTTTTGGACTTACAAGCAAGAGGAGTTCTGACTTTTACTTTCTCCACTTCTTTATCAATTATCTCCTGGCCCTTATCCCAATCAATCACTTCTCCTTTTTTAACAATCGTTTTAATCCTACCTTTATCACTTTTACCTTTTATCTCTTCTAATGTTATTCTCCCTACAATTTTGAAAAGAAAGTTTTGGCCAATATCATCCGCTTCTTTCCTTAATATCTCCATTCCTGACCTATCTCCACAATCTTCCTCTGAAACAATTACTTCATGAGCTACATCAATAAGACGACGAGTTAGATAACCTGCAGTAGAAGTTCTAAGAGCTGTATCTGCTGTTCCTTTCCTTGCTCCATGAGTTGAAATAAAGTACTCTAAAACATCAAATCCTTCCTTAAAAGAACTTATTACCGGCAACTCAATAATCTGTCCTACCGGGTTAATTACCAAGCCCTTCATGCCAGTCATCTGAACAGGCTGAGACCAGCTTCCTCTAGCTCCAGAATCAACAATAGAAAAAATAGAACCTGTTTTAGATAAAGCTTCGGGAACTAATTTTTCAATCTTTAATTTAGCCCTGGTCCAGACCTCAATAATATTAGCTCTTCTCTCTTCTGGAGAAAAAAGACCTTTCTTGAAATGCTTTTCTATGGTTTCTACTTCTTTTTCCGCTTCCTTAATAACCCCTTTTTTTTCTGGAGGAACTACCAAATCTGTCATTCCCCAGGTTATACCAGAAACTGTAGCGCTTTCAAATCCTAAGTTTTTAATTTTATCTAAAGTTTCTTCAATTGTAGCTTGGTCGTATTCGGCAACTATTTGGCTTACTATCTTTTCCAATCTTTTTGAGTTCATTAATTCGTCAATAAAGCGGTAGTTTTGGGGAAGTGTTTCATTAAATCTAACTCTGCCCAAAGAGGTTTCTATTATCTTGTCTTTTTCTGTTATTCTGATTTTAATCTTAGCTCTTAAATCCAATTCTCCAAACTCGTGAGCTAATTCTGCTTCCTCAGGACTAGAAAAAGATTTTCCTTCTCCTTTAGCCCCTTCTTCTTTAATCTTAGTTATCCAATAACAACCCAAAACTATATCCTGAGTAGGAGCTATAACAGGAAGACCAGTAGCAGGTTTTAACAGGTTGTAAGCTGAAAGCATTAACTCTTTTGCCTCCTTTTGGGCTTCTTCACTCAAGGGAACATGAACTGCCATTTGATCTCCGTCAAAATCAGCATTAAAAGCTTTACAAACTAAGGGATGAAGTCTAATTGATTCTCCTTCTGTTAAAACAGGCTGAAAAGCTTGAACCCCTAATCGATGAAGAGTAGGGGCTCTATTTAATAAAACTACCTTATTTTTTACCACCTCTTCTAACAAAGCCCAGACTTCATCTACTTCCTGCTCAACTAATTTAGAGGCCCCTCTAACGTTATAGGCTAACTCTTTAGTTAAAATCTTTTCAATAACAAAAGGTTTAAATAATTCTAAAGCCATTTTCTTGGGAAGACCACATTGGTGAAGCTTAAGTTCAGGACCTACCACAATTACAGACCTTCCAGAATAATCTACTCTTTTACCTAAAAGATTCTGTCTAAATCTTCCTTGTTTTCCTTTAAGCATATCAGCTAAGGACTTCAAAAGTCTTTTACCACCTGTAGTAGCTGTAGTTAAAATTCCTTTTCTCATTCCATTGTCAACCAGGGCGTCAACAGCTTCTTGAAGCATCCTTTTCTCATTCTTAACAATAACCTCCGGCGCGCTAATCTCCAACAAATATTTCAATCTATTATTACGATTAATTACTCTTCTGTACAAATCATTAAGATCTGAAGAAGCATAACGTCCTCCATCTAACTGAACCATAGGCCTTAAATCAGCAGGAAGAATAGGCAAGATAGTCAAAAACATCCACTCCGGCCTGATATTAGCTTCTTCTATAGCTTGATAAAGCTTCAATCTTCTTAATATTTTCTTTTTGGAAACTGCTGTTAATTCTGCTACTTCTTTTTTAAGTTCTTTTATTTTTTTCTTAGCATCAATTTTCTCAAAAATCTTTCTTAAGACCTCGGCTCCAGTACCTGCTTCAAATATTTCACCATATTTTAAAGAAAGGTCATAATATTCAATTTCAGTAAGAACTCTTAAAGGTTCAATTTGAGAAACTTCATTTTTGGCTGCATCCCTGTCTTTTTTGAGATATATCAAAGCTTTTTTCAACTCTTTTTTCTTTTTAATTTCGGACTTCTTTTTCTTAACTTCTTGTTTGTATTCTTTATCAATTTTATCTAAAACATCTTTTTTAGCTTCTTTATTCATAGAAGTAATAATGTAAGCTGCAAAATAGATAACCTTTTCCAGCTGCTGCATTGGCACACCTAAAACCATTCCTATTCTTGAAGGAATTCCTCTTAAGAACCAAATATGGGAAACAGGACAAGCTAACTTAATATGGCCCATCCTTTCTCTTCTGACAGAGGACTTAGTTATTTCAACTCCACATCTGTCACAAATTACTCCTTTGTAGCGAATTCCTTTATATTTTCCGCAATAACATTCATAATCTTTTTCAGGGCCAAAAATCCTTTCATCAAAAAGACCATCTTTCTCTGCTTTCTGGGTT
>CAZFHD010000011.1:0-12051 GCA_964518455.1 uncultured Candidatus Saccharibacteria bacterium
CAAAAACTCTAAGATTCTCTTTTTTTGTTTTTTTCTTCTTGTTTTACTTTTGGGGGTTAACCCCGTTAGAAACACCGTTTCTAACGGGGCAAATTTTGTTTTAGCTTTGGAAATAAATTATCCTCCTTTACCAGATTTTGAACCTCCTCAAGAATTCATAAAACATGCTTCAGAAGAAGAAGTTTTCCCCCATTATGTAGAATACTTCTTCCGACTTGCTATCTGGTCGTTGGGATTTATAGCTCTTGGAGTTTTGGTATATGGCGGTATTCTCTACTTAATTTCTTCTGGAAATCCTGAAAGATTAGCTTCAGCCAAGGAATATATTTCCAGCGCCTTTTTTGGAATTCTTCTGCTTCTTACTTCTTACCTGATTTTATCAATAATTAGCCCCGGCATTTTATCTTTGAAACCTCTACCCAAAGAAGAAATAAAAATTGAAGAAGAACCTCATATCCCAAAGCCTGTCCTGAAAGGGGCCAATACTTCTATTCACGTAGAACTGCCTTTTGGCAGATTAATAGAAGGAAGAATTTTTGAAACATACATTTCAGAACTCCCTAATCATATATACGTCCCCCCCAGAATGACAAGAATCACCACCAATGCCAGTTCAACTTTAGACATATCCTCAAAGTTATCCGCCAACAGCCAAGAATTAAGCAGTTTAGCTCAAGAATGTAATTGCGGACAAGCAGATCCTGTTTGCGGTTGGCCGCCCGAGTGCAGCCCTTTAGGCCAAACTCCTCTTTCAAACATTTTAGGTCCCCAAGGTTTATCTACTTATACCAGTCTTACAGACAGCATATCTGACAATATAGGAAGCCAGAATCTGGGAAAAGCTATTGGTCTTTCAGAAAACATTGCCAGAGGGACAACCAATATTGGGGAATTATCCAGTGTTTTAAATTCAATAGATAGTATTTCTAACAGCATTAATCTCTCTCAGAATCTTCCTTGGGCTTTTGACATAGCAGAGAATATTTCCAGCATAGCGAGAAATCCCCAAAATTTAACCCAGATGATAGGTTCTATTGAAAATCTCAATCAGATAGTAGGGGTACCGGTAGATCTTAGCCAGGCTTTTGAAATAGCAACTAACGCCGCAATTATTGCAGAAAATCCAGAAAATCTGGGAAATATTCTGGCTTCCACCGAGAATATTACAGATATTGTTGGGGTATCCGGAGATTTAACAGATATTTACAATGTGGGCTATAACATTGCCATTATTACTGAAGATCCTACGGCTTATTCCAGCGTAGTGGGGTCCATAGCTAACATTACTAACATATTAGAAGTCCCAGCTAATCTCTCTCAAACTTTTAGCTTAGCTTATGACATAGCTTCCATAGCAGAAGATCCCAGTAATATGGTAAGTGTTTTAATGTCTAACCAGAGAATAGCGGATGTAATGGATTCTATTGGAGGTTCTTCTAATTTAGATCAGGTTTTCAACATCGGCTCCAATATCGCCGCAATTGCAACTAATCCCAATGATTATTCCACTATTGTAGGATCCGCAGCTAATATAGCTAATCTTTTAGAAATTCCCGGAGATCTAAGCCAGGGTTTTAGCATAGCTTATGATATGGCATTAATAGCAGAAAATCCAGGAAATTTGTCCAGAGTTTTGAGTTCTGTCGAAAGAATAAGCGATATTGTGGAAACTCCAGCTTATCTAACTTCGGCTTTTGAAATAGCAAGAGATGTTGGAGCAATAGCGGAAAATCCTCAGGATTTAAGAGCTGTTTTAATTGCCTCAGAAGACATTACAAGAAAAGTTAATAGTTCTCGAGATATAACAGAAGTTTTTGATAAGGCTTATCAAATCACAGGGGTGGTTGAAGATTTTGAAGATTATTCAGAAGTAATGGGCTCAATGAAAAGATTATCCAGAATTTTTGACAGCCAAGCTCATTTAGAACAAGTTATGAAAATTGCCAAAGAAAAAGGATTAGAGGTTGATACTCCAGAAGAACTAATAGCTGTTCTCAAAAACGACCCTGATTTTATCCATGTAATTCCCGAAGGAAAAGTAGATAAAACTCTTGATGAAATAGAAATGATATCAGAAAAAATAAATGATTTAACTAATTTAGGCGAAATTGAAAGAGTTATTAGGGAAATAGAAGATTTGGTTCCGGATATTGAAAGCATGGGTACAACCTTTGAAAAAGTGGAAGATATCTCCAGGTTAGTCAGAGACCCCGGGGACTTAAGAAATCTTGGAATAGTTTTAGAAGACCTTTCCTTTTTGAGTCCGGAAGTTGGAGAATCTGCGGCTATCCTTCATGAGTTTGGAGAAATGTCTGCTGTTATACAAGATCTTACCCAATTAGGAAACCTTGAAAACTTAGTTGGAGAGCTTATTCATTTAACAGGAGACTATTACGGATTAAATGAAACCCTAAATAACTTTCAAGGAATAGCAGCTGTTATTCAGAACCCTGAAGATTTAAGAAATATTCAATGGGCTTTAGAAGATCTTTCTCAGGTTGTTCCAGAACTATCAAATATAAGTGATATTTTATATGACTTTCAGGGAATTGGAGCTGTTATCCAAGACCCTGCAGATATTAATAATATTCAAATAGCTTTAGCAGATCTTTCCCAAATTATTCCTGAAGCTGGAGATTTATCTCAATTTTTAGGAGAATACGCGGGGATAACTTCTTTAATCCAGGACCCGACTGATTTTCAAAATCTTCAACTCGCAGTTGATAATTTATCCGAGATTATTCCTCAAACTGGTAATATTTCCCAACTACTTGAAAATGTTCAAGGAATCGGAGCTTTTATCCAAAACCCAACTGATTTTCAAAATCTTCAAGGAGCCCTTAATGATTTGTCCCAGATTATTCCTGAAGCCGGAGATTTATCTCAGTTTTTAGGAGAATTTGAAAATATAGCGGCTGTTATCCAAGACCCTACTGATTTGAGAAATATACAAGGAGCTCTTAACGATTTGTCCCAGATTGTTCCTGAAACCGGAGATTTGGCTAATTTCTTAGGAGAATTTAAAGGAATATCCGGAATAATCCAAGACCCTACTAATATAGCTAATATAATGAATGCTGCCTCAGAATTAGCCAAAGTAGCCCCTCAGCTTTCTCCTGTTTTGGGCCAACTTTCCAGTTTAGGAGGATTATTCGGAGGACCTCAAGCTATTGTAGGAGCTTTTGCCGCCGGTTCTTGCACTTGTGATACTTGCGAAAGCTCAAGAGGAGAAATAGAAAAACTTCAACAAGAAAACGTAGACAATTTAATTCCTTCTTTAAAGCAAGAACAAAGAAAAACAATTGAAGAAAGAAAAAGTTTAAAAGAAGAACTCGAAAGATTAGAAAGAGCTGGAGAATTTATTCAAGCCTGCCCCAACCAATTAAAACACAGTTTAAATCAATTTTTTAGAGTAAAAGATTTTTATATCACTTCGAAAAGCGGAGTGGTAAGAGAGATTAAATTCTGGAATAATCTCTCTATTCCTTATCTCAATCAATCTAATCAAATAGTTTCTGATTGGGCTTCCTTTTTATGTATCATAGGAGGAAATATATTGTCTACATCTTACCCTCCGGAACAAATAGGACAAACCCAAATTAAACCAGGCTTAAACCAATGTTTTGAAGAAATCCCTGTAGGAGAAATCATAGATAGGACTCTAAGAACAGGTGAGCTTATGAGAGAAAAAATGAAAAAACTTGTAGAACTAGACAGAGAAATAATTTCAAAAGTTGATAAGCTTCAGGTGTTGGTTAGCCAGTGCACTTCTCAAGCTCCACCTTGTTATTCTGTCTGTATTCCTGTAATTGATGAGGGGGAAATAGTTGACTGTATTGAGTGGTGTGAAGGGACAGCTTGCCCTTATGGAGAAATAAAAGAACAAGCCAAAAAAATAGAACAAGTTTTAGAAAGGAAGGAAGGAATAAGGTTTACCATCAATAACCCCAAACCCCAACAACAGCAGCCATCTGGTTTTCAACAACAAGCTCCAAAAGAAGAAATAGGGCTTATGCCGATTATCAATATTATTGTTCCTAAAATTTTAGAAGACCTTCAAACAGAAGTCAGACACAAAATGCTTACTTGCCAGGCAGAAGAAAATAGAAATCTTCTCCTTTCCTGTTCCCAAGCTATAAGGAAAATAAGCCCAAGAGGAGTAGTTAAGGGATGCGCTAAAGAAGAAGATTTCTTCCAGGACTGTTTAGAAGAATGTTATTTAGAAGAAGAACAGCAACTTTATAATGAATGTATCCAAGTTTGCTTGGAAAAACAAGTCCAACTTTACCAAGGAATGGTTAACGCCGAAGAAATCCCTGGATACAGCCATTCATTAAACTTTTTCTGTTGTCCCCTTAAAAAATAATCATGGATAAAAAGAAAATTGCAAAAGTTATTTTTTTCTTTTCTGTAATCTCCCTTCTATTTTTTGCCGGTTTTACTAATGCCCAAAACAGAGAATTGGAAGTAGACTACCCCCAGCTTTTTGGCGTTATGCCAGACTTTAATGAAGAAAATATCTTCCCAAAATATGTCAGTTATATGTTTAATCTAATTATAGCCATAGCCGGCTTAATTGCTTTAGGGGCTTTGATTTACAGTGGAATTCGTTACCTAACCTCGTCCGGAGACCCGGAAAAAATAAAATCAGCTAAACAACAGATTACAGCAACTTTTTGGGGTATTCTTATACTTCTGGCTTCTTATCTAATCTTGCTAAACATCAATCCTCAACTTACCTTTCTTGAGTTAAAAACAGAAGTAAGATTTCCTATAGATTTACCTGACAAAACTCCTTCTGCTCCTCCTCCTTATGCAAACTACCTTTGGCGTATCAGCGAAATAGCCAACACAACAAAACTTATTGTAGAACAAGATAAGGGTTTGGTGAAAACAGCTGGCAGAATTCATTCTCTAACTTCTAAATGCAACTGTAGTTTAACTAACCCCCTCTGTCTTTGTAGAGAATACATAGGAGGAGGATGCCAGGCAATTTATTGTTATGCCGGTTCTCCTAATCAGCCCTGCCCTCATAAAGAAGAACTAAATAAAGAAATACAAAATCTTATTGCCTCTCTTTCTGAAATACTATATTATAAGAATAGAGGAGTAGCTGAAAGAAAAGACTTTCTTTTAGATATTGACGATCTTAACAAAGAGATTGATTTTTATAAAGAAGAAATAGGTGTAGAAAAAACAGAATCCAGAAAAGAAAGACTAGAAGAAAATTTGATAAAGCTAGAAATAAAAAGAGATTTATACCACCAATTAGAAATAAAACTTCAGGAGTTGACTAATCTTGTTGGCGGTATATCCTTAGCTGCAGATAAACTATCCAAACTACCTAACGGCTTACCTGAAGAAGGAATTTTAGGTTGTCTGGAAAATGTAAAAAATCAATGTCAGGGAAAGTGTTCTGGAGGATGTCATGATACCTTAGAATGCTCCCCTATAAGTTGCAGTGGAGGAAATCCCTGTCCTATGAATCAAATTAACAAAGAAAAAGGGAATATTGCTTCTTTCGGAAACAGAATTTCTGGGGCTAGTGACAATATACTAGATATTGTTAAACAAATAATAAGTCCAAGTTTATGAAAAAACTATTTTTCTTTTCTTTAATATTTCTCCTTTTTTCTCTTGGAACTTCTTTTTGTTTAGCCCAAAGATCTTTAGAGGTAGATTATCCTTCAATAAGAGGATACGAAATAGAAGAAACTTCTGTTTCTTTTCCCAATTACGTCAAATATGTTTATTTTTTTGTAATCGGAATAAGCGGTTTTATCGGTCTGGGCGTTTTGATTTGGGCCGGTTTTCAATATCTTACTTCAGCCGGAAGACCGGAAAAAATGAGAGACGCTAAAGATTGGATTACAAGATGCTTAATAGGTCTACTTATCCTATTTCTCTCTTGGATAATAGTTAACACAATTAACCCCGAACTAACGATTTTAGAACTCAAACCAGCAATTCCTTTTGTAACCCCGCTTCCTCGAGGGGTAATTCTTTGTGAAAAACAAGTTCCTATAACAGAAGCCTGGAATCTTATTCAACGATATCAAAAATTGGAGGTTTCTTCTGAAACTATAGAAGATAGAAAACAAATTAAAGAAGACTATAAAAAGGTAATGAAGGAGATTATTCCTGCTTGTATCACTAAGTTGGGAAGCGCTTCGACAATTACTCATAATTTCAAATATATTTATCTTGTTCCTTCAGAAAAGTATAATTATGGCGTTATTCTTTGGGAAAAAACAAATTTCAAAGGAAAAACCCAGCTTATAATCCCTCAAGGTCTCGGAACAAAGTATTCTCCTTATGAAGAATCAACCAAACTAAGCAATATAGCTTCTCTAAGAGCTTTTAGATTAAACCCTAATCCCGATCCTAACTGGAAAGTTACCCTCTATGCAGAACAAAACTTTAATATAGGAGAATCTCCTGATACTCTTAAAAAAGAATATCCTGAGGGTGGAGAGTTTGATTGGTTTGGCTGGTATGGCTCATTTCCTGCAATAAGCATGGGCCTCCAGGGAAGCCCTAAATCAATAAAAATGGAGACCGATGGTCATATTATAGCTATTTTATCCAAAAGCATTGGCACTATGGACCAACCAGGAGAATCTGCAGTCTTTACTTCAAGCGATACCAATTTACTTGACAACGAAGGCATAATAGAATGGGGGCCCTGTGAGGATAAATCAAAAGGGGACACTTGCCCTATGCCACAAGCTACCGTTCTTGAATTAATATCTATATATTAAGAACAAAGGGGTTCAATTAGGAAGGCTTAATTATTACTCCTCTTTCAGGTTCTTCTCCTGCGCTTTCTGTAGTCACATTCCCTCTCTCAGCTAATTCTAAATGAATAATCCTTCTTTCATAAGCTGGCATAGGTTCCAGCTTTTTTTCTTTCCCGGTTAAAACCACCTCATCAGCCATAGATCTAGCCGTTTCTCTTAAATATTCTACTTTCTTTTCTTTGTAATTATTGACATCTAAATTTATAAAAAACCTTTCTTCTGGAAAATTCTTTCTTAACACAACTTTTAATAATCTCTGAATCTCGCTCAGGGTTTGTCCATTTTGGCCAATTAAAACTTTAGGTTCCTCTGTTCTAATCTTAATTGGAATAGTACTATCCTCTGGATTAAAAACCTCTAACTTAATGTCAAGTTTTGTTTTTTGAAAAAATCTCTCTATTTCTTTTTTAATTTGTTTGAAATTTTCCATTTTTCTTTTTCAAAACAACATATTGTTGGATTACAGAAAACAAGGTTGTGGTCAGCCAATAAAGACCTATAGCCGAGGGTAATCTGAAAAGAATTACCACAGTAATAATCGGGAACAAATACTGCATTTGTTTCTGCATCATCCCGGAAAAATCCGTTTTCTTTTTATCTCCAGCTTCTATTTTCGGAGTCATCATTTTGGTCTGAAAAAACTGAAAGACCCCAGCCAATACGGCTAAATAAGCTGAGGGTTTTATCAAATCAATCATTCCCAAAAACTGAGTATTAATCATTTCGGGCTGGGAAATAAAAGGATATAATAGTTGAAATTCTTCACCAGAAAGACCCCCTTCAAAAGTCCTAAAAACCCAAAATAAAGCGATCAAAACAGGAAATTGGATTAAAAGAGGAAGACAACCAGAAAAAGGGCTTACCTTCTCTCTTTTATACATTTCCATTATCTCCCTGCTTTGCTTTCCTTTATCATCTTTATACTTTTTTTGAATTTCTTTGATTTTGGGCTGCAATTCAGAAAGAGCTTTTTGAGATTTAACAGCCTTTAAACTTAAGGGAAAAAATAAAAGCTTGATAATAATTGTTAAACCAATTACAGCTATTCCTAAATCATGACCTGGTAAATAGGCATAAAGAAAAATCAAGACATTGAATAAAGGCCGATATAAAATTACTCTGAAAAAGTTTACAAAACCTGACATAGTTTAAGGAAAATCTACTCCCCCGGGATTCCAGGGATGACATTTTAATATTCTTTTAACTCCAAGTTTTAAACCTTTTAAAAAACCATATTTTTTAACAGCTTGGACGCAATATTCTGAACAGCTTGGATAAAACCTGCAATTATTTCCCAAAAGAGGAGAAATAAAAATCTGATAAAACTTAATGCTTTTAAGGACCAATCTTCTCAACATTTATTTTAAGGTTTACTATTTACTATTATTTTAGCTTTTAAAAAAAGTTTCTTAATTACTTCTTTCAGGTTTTCCAATTCTTTCTCTTCAAATTCTGGCATTACCACGATTACTCCATCTACTTTTTTTATCAAATTTGGAAGTTTTTCTTTAACAACCTCTCTTAATTTTCTTTTTATTCTATTTCTTATAACAGCTTTTTTTGATACTTTCTTACTAACAGTAAATCCAAATCGAGAATGAGCTAAGTTGCTCTCTTTAATTTTTAAATAAAAAGGACCTTCTTTAAACCCCCTGCCTTCTTCAAACACTTTTTTAAAGTCTTCCCCTTTTTTTAATCTATTGGCTTTAGAAAGCATATTAAACAGTTAGCTTTTTTCTTCCCTTTTTTCTTCTCCTGTTTAATATTTTTTTTCCTGCTTTTGTTTTTCCTCTCTCTCTAAAACCGTGGGTTGATTTTCTCTTTTTTCTTTTTGGTTGATAGGTGATAGACATAATAAAAATGCAAAGTGCAAAAATTTTATTTACAATATTTAAGTATAATACTAAAAACAAAAAAGGTCAATTGAAGATCAAATTTTAGATATAGAAACTCCACAGTTTATACCCAGTTTATTAACAAAAAGTGAGTTATTAAGCTTATTTACTTCTAGGTTTGACATGTGATATAATGATTAATTATAAGAAGGATTTCAATAATTACAAAGCAATTACAAGGAAGCGCAAGGCGCCGACCAATTCGTGTTTTAAACTTTAAGAAAAATGGACAAAGAGGAACTCTGGCAAGCATTTCTTGCCCAAATCCAGCTAAATATCTCCCAAGCCAATTTTGCTACTTGGTTTAAAAAAGCTAATATTACCACTCAAAAAGAGCATAAAGTGGTTATTTCTACCCCAAATTCTTTTGTAAAAGAGTGGTTGGAAAATAAATACCACAAATCTATTATTAAAATCCTCCATAATTTAGATAAACAAATAAAAGAGGTTGAATATATAGTAGGTAAAACTGAAAAAAAATCTTTTAGAAAGCCGGTATTTTCAATTAATGAAGAAACAGACCAGCTTGAGTTCCAAGAATTTAAAATAGATAAAGAAACAAACCTAAATCCAAAATACAATTTTGATTCTTTTGTAGTGGGACCCTTTAATGAACTGCCGCATGCCGCAGCCGTGGCTGTAGCTGAAAGCCCAGGATTGGTCTATAATCCTCTTTTTGTATATGGAGGAGTAGGATTAGGAAAGACTCACATTTTACAATCTATAGGAAATGAAATAGTTAAGAGCTTTCCAAAAAAGAAAGTAAAATATGTTTCCTCTGAAAAATTTACTTCAGAAATTGTAGGGGCAATAAAAAATCATAACATAGATATTTTAAAAACAAAATATCGAGGGTTTGATGTTTTAATCATTGATGATGTTCAGTTTTTAGCAGGAAAAGAAAAAACCCAGGAGGAATTCTTTCACATATTTAATGTTCTTTATGAAAAAAATAACCAAATAATTATTTCCTCTGATTGCCCCCCAAAAGCTATTTCCTCCTTAGCTGAAAGATTGAGATCCCGTTTTGAGGGAGGAATGATAGCAGATATTGGTATTCCAGATTATGAAACACGACTGGCTATTTTAAAAACTAAAGCTCATGAGAAAAATTTTGATTTTTCAGATGATATCTACCAATTTATAGCTTTTTCAATTAAAAGAAACATTAGAGAATTAGAAGGAGCTTTAAATAGATTAACGGTTTATCAAAAAGTAAACAACAAACAACCAGATCTGGAAATAGCTAAAAGTCTATTAAAAAATCTTCTTTCCTCTCCGAGAAAAATCGTCACTCCAAAAAAAATAATCCAAATGGTAGCAGAATTTTATGATTTGAAAGAAAAAGATTTACTTACTTCCTCTAGAAAAAGAGAGATTGTCAAGCCCCGCCAGATAGCTATGTATTTATTAAGAGAAGAATTAAAAAGTTCTTTTCCTTTCATAGGAAGAAGATTTAATGGGAAGGATCATACTACAGCTATTCATTCATATAGGAAAATATCCAAAGAGGTTGGAGAAGATAAAAAACTGGAAGATGAAATAGAATTAATAAAAGAAAGAATAATCAGTGTTTAAAAACTGTTAAATTGATTGTATAAAAACTAAGGAAAAACAAGGAATAAAAAAATAGTCTAATAAATTAACAAGTTTTAAATATTTTTTCACTATTCTTTTCTTCTTTTTTTCCCAAGTTAAAACAAATTAAAAATAAAAGTTTTACACCCCTTAATAGTAATAATAAACTTTAATATTTAAAATATTATATAATTATGAAATTTATAATTCTTCAAGAAAAACTGAAAAAAGGAATAAATTTTATTGAAAGAATCTCTTCAAGGTCTTTAACTCTTCCAATTTTAAATAATATTTTAATTTCTACGGAAAAGAACTTTTTAAACTTAGCTGCTACAGATTTAGAGATTGGGATTAAATGGTGGGGATTAACTAAAATAGAAAAACAAGGAAAGGTTACTATTCCAGCTAGACTATTGTCTAGTTTTATAGGCTTACTGCCTAATAAAAAAATAGACCTAGAAACTAAAAATAATGATTTATTTTTAAGCTGTGGAAATCATCAAACTCAAATTAAAGGGATTTCAGCAGAGGAGTTTCCAATCATTCCTAAAATTAAAGAAGAGGAAACTATCTCTATAAACAGCAAAGATTTATGTAAAGGAATAAACCAAATAGTAGATATAGCTGTTTCTTCTATAACTAAACCTGAAATATCCGGCTTACTTTTTTCTTTAGAGGGAAAGCAGATTACTTTGGTTGCTACAGATAGTTTTAGGTTGGGAGAGAAGAAAATTTTTTTAAAGAAAAAACCCTCTTCTCAAAAAGAAATTTCTATAATTATTCCCCAAAAAGCTGCCAAAGAAATAACTAATATTTTTAGTGAGGTAGATAAAGAATTAAAAATCTATTTTTCTCCCAACCAAATAATGTTTGAATTAGGAATGGAAGAGACTCCTCATCCTGAAATACAACTGATTTCCCGTTTGATTGAAGGAGAATATCCTAACTACCAAGAAATTATTCCTAAAAAGAACGCTACTCAGATAATTCTAGAAAAAGACAACTTTTTAAATCAAATTAAAAGCGCCAGTTTATTTAGCGGAAAAGTAAATGAAGTAAAAATTAAAGTTGACCCCCAAAAAAAAGAAATAGAAATTTTCAGCCAAGATCCAGAGGTTGGGGAATATAAATCTTCTGTGCCCGGAAAAATTAAAGGAGAAGCTTGCGAGGTCTCTTTTAATCACAGATTTCTAATGGATGGCTTAGCCAGTATAAGAAGCGCTGAAGTATCTTTTGAACTGAATAAAGATTCAGGCCCCGGAGTATTAAAACCTATTGGAGATGAGAATTATGTTTATGTAGTAATGCCTATTAAAGGAAGTTAAAACTTAACTTAGTTAAGTTTTGTAAGTTTTAGCCGCTTTGAAAGGTAGAAAATTTTCTGCCTTTTTTCTTTTGTTCTCTTCCTGAGATTTGACAGGTTTTAAGAAAAATGCTATTATACAAATACCAAGAAATGGTTTCTTGATCTCTGAATAAAACTCAGAGAAAAGTTCTTTAATAACCAACCCCCAAAAAAGGGAGGACGAAAAATGTTTACGATTGAAGTCGGACAAAAAAGCAGAAACGAGGAGTTTAATTTTGAACAACTAGAGCTGTTTCATCAAGAATGTATGGGAGGGAAGATAGAGATCTCGGGTTGGAATCTCATAATTGGGAGAAAAAATGGTTCTTTCTATGAAAGAAAATCTAATTTTTTCCTTTTAATATGTGAGAGATGCCATCAAATGGTTGTGATTTATAAACAATCTAGTTCGCCGAGTGATATTATTAGAACT
>CAZFHD010000012.1:0-11885 GCA_964518455.1 uncultured Candidatus Saccharibacteria bacterium
TGAACCCAGCTCGCGTAACGCTTTAATTGGCGAACAGCCAAACCCTTGGGAGCGGCTTCACCCCCAGGATGCGTTGAGCCGACATCGCTTTTATCTATTGTTACCAATAGTGTGGACTATATCTTCACCCCAACTACAGTTGGGGGTTGGCGTATTATAATAGTTTAAACCTACTATCCCTCCGATTCAAATCGGAAAAGTCTCTACGGGGTATAGAAATTAATATCTATTCTATACTTCCCACGGTATTGCCCATTATTTTATCATACCCATAAAATAGTTTGGGTTTCACCGTTATTAGCCAATTTTTTCCGCCCCTCACTCTTTAAAAGTGAGGAATATGACATTACTGTCATAACACCCCGATTTGTCGACGAATTTTTGAGGTGTCGAACAGAGCCGTTGATATGGACTCGCGGGCTCTACTAACCTGTTATCCCCGGGGTAACTTTTATTTGATGATCTCTGGATTTTCTACGAAGATCCATCGGTTCACTAAGTTCTGGTTTCCCAACTGCGCGCATTAACCTGCTTGCAGTAAAGCCGGCTTATGGCTTTGTCCTATCGCTCCGATTTCCATCCGGAGCTAGCCGACCTTTAAACTTCTCCGTTACTTTTTAGGAGAAAAGTGCCCCACTTAAACTGACCGTTAAGCACTGTTTCCGCCCAGGGCGGATTAGAACAAAGGCTTCAGAAGGGTGGTGTTTCATTGACGACTCCCTTCGACCCGAAAGCCGAAGTTCAAAGTCTCCCACCTACACTACGCATCTAAAACCAAAATTCAATACCTAACTACAGTAAAGCTCCCGGGGTCTTTCCGTCTAGCCGTAGGTAACCGGCATCTTCACCGGTATTGCATTTTCACCGGGCTACTCCTGGAGACAGTCCCCTAGTCGTTAAATCTTTCATGCGGGCCGGAAATTACCCGGCAAGGGACTACGCTACCTTTGGACAGTTCATTTATGTTAACTTAATTCAAGACTAAGATTTATACCTTAGCGAATCAAGATTCTGCGAGCAGAGCTCGCAGGTTCTTATTGTCGCCAATAAGATCGGACTATATCATCCCCGCTTCAGTTTTCTAAAACTGGAGTTGGGCTTGGCGTATAGTCTCTGAGGATTCTTCTAATACGAATTAAGAATTTCTTCTTTTGAGTACTTTCTTTTTCGTCCCACTTTTATTAAGTCTCGCAACCTTAGAATTTCTTCTATCCCTTTTTTCTTTAAATGCTGTTTTTTATTCACTATCTGGACTAACTGACAGAAGATATCAAATACCTTTTTTTTACTTTTTGAAATAAGAGGGAATCTTTTAAAGAAAGGAATTACAACTTCAACAAGATCTTTTACTCTTCTTACTTCAAAATAACATATTCCATCTTTTCGATACCGAATAGTTCCACAGTTCAGCACTCTCTTGAATAGCCGAGGAATTGTGTCATCTTTCTGCGAGATATTGAAGGATAAACTTACTTTCCATCCATGTTTATAATCTTTATGTCTGTTTATTAACGAGACATTAAAACTACCTTCTCCTTCAGTAAAACCACTCAAATAATATCCTATCCTTTGAGAAAAAACATTGTTTCTATTAGAAGTCTTTCCTGCTGGTTGACCGCAATTGAACTTTTTTACTGCCATTATTTATTTTAGCAGATTAACGGCGAGTAGTCCAATATACCCGGTGTTTCCAGCATATAGCCAAGTTTTATAACTACAACCTGTCAACTTATAGTTACTGCCGACGTTTACTGGGGCTTCAAGCACTTAGCTATTATTAAAAAATAATAACCGGCGCCATTAACCTTCCAGCACTGGTCAGATCTCAGCCCCTATACATCCTCTTACGAGTTAGCAGGGACCTGTGTTTTTGATAAACAGTCGCTAGGGTTCTTTTGTTGCAACCCCAAAAAATGGGGCGAGGCATATTCCGAAGTTACGCCTGCTTTTTTGCCGAGTTCCTTCAGGAGATTTCACCCGTTCACTTTAGCACACTAACGCTAGCCCACCTGTGTTGGTTTGCGGTACGGACTCCTCTAATAATAACTTCTGGTAAACTTTTCCTGGAAGTCTGCTCGTTTAGATTTACTCTGCAAAAACAGAGTATTTTGCTCGTTCTTGAAAAATCTTAAACGAACAACGAGAATCCAATAACTCGCCTAAATTACTAGACTCCGTCATTTACCAGACTCATTAGAGAAGGGGCCGGAATATTAACCGGCTGTCCATCGAGTACGCCCTTCGGCTTTCTCTTAGGACCGCCTAACCCTTGGTTGATTGTCATTGCCAAGGAAACCTTGGGCTTTCAGTGTACGGGGCTCTCACCCGTATTGCGGTTACTCGTGCCAACATTCTCACTTCTTAACGCTCCACCAAACCTTACAGTTTGACTTCATAGCGTTAAGAACGCTCCCCTACCTCGAGTGCTCAATGAATTGAGCACTCGATCTTATCTTCGGTACTAAGCTTTAGTCCCGTAAATCTACGGCGCAGAAACCCTTAACTAGTAAGCTGTTACGCACTTTTTAAAGGGTAGCTGCTTCTAAGCTAACCTCCTAGCTATCTAAGGGATTCTACTTCCTTAAGAAACACTTAGCTTAGTTTAGGGACCTTAGATTAAGATCTGGGCTGTTTCCCTTTTGACTATGGAGCTTAGCCCCCACAGTCTAACTGCCGACATTCAAAGACTGGCATTCGGAGTTTGGTTGGAGAATCTAGGTAAAACCCACGAGACTCCATCCAGTGCTCTACCTCCAATCTTTACAAATCGACGCTAGCCCTAAAGCTATTTCGGGGAGAACCAGCTATTACCAAGCTCGATTAGCTTTTCACTCCTTACCACAACTCATCCCAGAGTATTGCACGGCTCACGGGTTCGGGCCTCCCCAGGCCTTTCGGCGTGGTTCACCCTGGTCATGGCAAGCTCGCTTGGTTTCGGGTCCCGAACACTCAACATGTAAAAATTACACGCACTATTAATACTCGCTTTCGCTGGGCCTCCACTCCATAAGAGCTTAGACCAAGCTGAGTGCTCGGAGTCGTTGGCTCATTCTTCAATAGGCACGCCATCACCAAGCACTCAGCGAACTGAATGCTCGGCTCTGACTCCTTGTGGGCAAAATGGTTTCAGGTTCTATTTCACCGGGATCACCTCCCTACTTTTCACCTTTCCCTCACGGTACTAGTTCACTATCGGAGATATCGTAGTATTTAGCCTTGGCCGAGTAGTCCGGCCTGCTTCCCACAGGGTATTCTTTTCCCATGGTACTCAAGTTTACCCTCCAAATTTTTCAAAGAAAAATTTGGGAGAGTAAGACAACAAGGAGCACAAAGGAGTTTTCAAATACGGGGCTATTACCCTCTATGGCTGCCCTTTCCAGGGTCATTCTTTTAACCAACCTTTGTCTAAATGCTCTCCCTCAGCAAGAATCGAGTGCTCAAAACATTTAAATGATTGGGTACTCGATGCTCCTGACGTTATCTCCTTACAACCCCAAGTACTCAATAAAATTGAGTGCTTGGTTTGGGCTTTTCCCTTTTCGCTCGCCGCTATTCAGGGAATAATGCGCTCACTTTGTTTGAACAAAGTGAAGCAGTTTTTTTCTTTTCCTCCGCCTACTGAGATGTTTCACTTCGGCGGGTTCGCCGTCCGGTCATACGACCGGACTAATTTCGTTTATCGCGAAATTAGGTTTCCCTATTCGGAAATCTCCGGATCAAAGGTTGCTAGACACCTCTCCGAAGCTTATCGCAGTCACGCCACGTCCTTCATCGCCTCGATATCCCAAGGCATCCACCATCTGCTTTTAAAAAATTGCTTTCTTGTCTATAAAGAAAGCCTGAAAGCTTGACTAACAATTAGTAGCTGTAATTTTCTTTATTTTTCCCAGAAGTTAAACTTCTAGGATTTTCAATGAGCTTCATTCTTCCAAGAAAAAAACCACCCTGAGAAGCGGTTTTCAAAAACAATCCTCAAACAGGCTAATTTTTAACCGCTTTCCCTAATATATTTTTTTCTATTCTTTCCTTTATTCAAACTGATTTTAGCATTCATCATAACTATTTTAGATTTTAGCAAATCAAGATGCTTTGTCAACCCTCACACCATAATAAGAGAAGGTCATGGCTTAGTTAATGGTTTGCCCGAAAGGCAAACATACGAGGTTCTGCCGACTTCGTCTAGCCGTAGACCGACTTCGTCGAGCCGAAAACTGAGCGTTTAGCGAGGCATGGTTCTTCATATTAAAAAATCGGACTCTATTTTGCTGGTTTTTGGTAAAAGCCAGGGGATGTTGAACCCAAGGAAATATACTAATTTGGTTGCTATTTTGGAAAGAATAATTTTTGGCAGGAAAAATCTCCTCATTGATTTGCGATAAACCTGGAAATCTGGGAAAGATTTTAAAAGAATGTTGGCTGTGGTTAATCCCCAGATCACTCCTCCCCCTGACCAGGGCTTAGTCAAGCCAGCTGCTTCTCCACAGAGAGTAATCTTTTTGTCTGAAGGAAGTATAAAACCCTGGGAAATTATTCTTGCTTCTTTTTTCTCAATAATGATATTGTTTTTTTCTAAAAAATTATCAAAAAGTCTTTTAGCTAATTTAGGTTTTGTAATTATTCCATATTCTATTTTCTTACCACGGGGAATTTTCCAAATAAACCCATTTTGGCAGGGCCAAGTTTCTACAAAATTAGAATTAGATTTTTCTTCTATAAATCCCAACATCCCTAATCTAAAATTGGGCTCAGGCAATTTTAACTCTTTTCTAACAAAAGAATTAGCCCCATCGCAACCTATTATTTTGTCAAATCCTTTAGGTAAAGAATTTATATTGGAATTAAAGATTATTTTAGCTCCTGCTTTTTCAGCTAAATTAAAAACTAATTTATCAAGTCTTCTATGATTCATTACAAATAAGTTTTTGGAAAAATCTACTTTTACTTTCTTCTTGGGGAAATGTAAAAAAACAGAATTTATTTTATTCTCAATTAATTTTTTACTTTCTGGAATAAAATATAAAATCCTTTTAGAGAAAAGGCCGGAACACACCTTGCTAACACCTGATTCTTTTTCTTTTTCAAAAACTGTTACTTGATTTCCTTTTTCTGCCAGTTTCCAAGCAAGATATAAACCGCATATTCCTCCACCGATAATAGCTACTTTCTTAGCTTGCCTCATTTTGAACTTCTTCAAATTTTATTGTTTCTTTTTTTTGATTTTCTGAAACTATATATCCTGCAGCAAAAGAAAGTAAAGAAATTAGAAAAATTCCTATAAAAAGAACTATTTCTTCTTGGTGGTTTTTGACAAATTGAATTATTTTTGCTAACATAATATAGTATGTCTAAAGTAAAAGCTACCGGAACAACTAAATTAGGGAGAGATTCTAGGCCCAAATATCTTGGGGTTAAACTTTTTGCCGGCCAAAAAATAAAACCCGGTATGATAATCATTCGCCAGAGAGGAGCAGGTTTTGCTCCTGGGAAAAATGTAAAAAAAGGAAGAGATGATACTCTTTATGCTGTTAAAGCAGGAATAGTTCAATTCAGAATTACTAAGAAAAAGAAGTTTGACGGAACTAGAAGAAAAACAAGAGTTGTCAGTGTGATATAAAAATATCTTTTCAGGATTATTATTTCAAGAATATACGGAAAACTTGGCTTAGCCAAGTTTATTCCTTAGCGAAAAAAGGTTCTGCCGAGCGTTTAGCGAAGCATGGTTCTTATAATTCAGGCAACCTTTTAATTAAGGTTGTTTTTACATACACTTTTTAATAAACTCCTTAAAAAGCGGATGGGGATTCAGGGGTCTGGATTTGAATTCTGGATGAAATTGAGTTGCTACAAAAAAGGGGTGGTCTTTTAATTCTATTATTTCCACTAAATCTCTTTTAGGGTTTATTCCTGCCATTACCATTCCTTTTTCTTTTAGTTTTTCTCTAAATGCGTTGTTCAACTCATAGCGATGGCGATGGCGCTCAGAAATTAATTTTGATTTATAGGCCCTGGCAGAAATTGTCTTGGGTTTAAGTTTACAATTATAAGCTCCCAATCTCATTGTTCCCCCGTATCTTTTCTCTTTTATTAAAGCTTTTTGTTCCATCATAACATCAATTACAGGTTCTTTACATTTCTTTTTAAATTCTGCAGAGCAAGCTTCTTTAATTCTGCAGACATTGCGGGCAAATTCAACTATAGCTAACTGCATTCCTAAACAAAGACCTAAAAAAGGTATTTTATTCTCTCGACAAAATTTAATGGCTCTTATTTTTCCCTCCACTCCCCTATTTCCAAAACCTCCGGGCACGATTATGCCGTCATATTTTTTAAGTTCTTTGACAAAAGAAGGATTCTTTTCATATTTTTTAGCTGATAACCAAGAAATTTCAGGCTTCCTTTTAAAAGAAAAAGCTGCATGTTTTACAGCTTCAATAATAGAGATATAAGAGTCCATCAAAGTAAATTTTCCTGTTTCAAAATACTTTCCCACGATTCCGATCCTAACGGGCTTTTTACTTTTTTCTATATTGTTTACTAATTTTCTCCAGTTACTCAAATCTCCTTTTCTTGAATTCATTCCAAGTTTTTTTAAAATTCTGTTTCCCAGGTTCTCTTTTTCAAAATTAAGAGGTATTTGATAAATTGATTCTACATCAGGAGCAGAGATTACATCATCTAAAGCAATATTGCAGAAAGTAGAAATTTTCTTTTTTCTAATTTTATCCAGAGGAACAGAAGCCCTAGCTAAAATTAAATCCGGCTGAATTCCAGTAGAATTAAGAGTTCTTACAGCATACTGAGTAGGCTTAGTTTTCATTTCTCCTATCTTCTTAGGCACGGGTAAATAGCTCACTAAAATAAAAAGAACATTTTTAGGATTAACTAGCCGCATCATTCTGGCAGCTTCCAAAAAAAGCATATTTTGATATTCTCCTACTGTTCCTCCAATTTCAATTAAAACAAAATCAGCCTTGGTTTTTCTGGCTGATTTTTTAATTCTGGAAATTACCTCGTTGGGAATATCGGGAACCACTTCAACACATTTTCCATCGTATTCTAAATTCCTTTCTCTGTTGATTACTGCTTGATAAACTCTTCCTGTGGTAATATAATTCTCTGTAAAAATGTCTTCATCCAGAAACCTTTCATAATTACCTACGTCTTGATCACATTCTACTCCGTCATTGGTGACAAAAACCTCTCCGTGTTCTATGGGATTCATAGTTCCGGCATCAACATTAACATAGGGGTCGATTTTGACAGCTGTAACTTTAAATCCTTTGCTTTTTAAAATTTTTCCGATTGAAGCTACTCCTATTCCCTTGCCGATACCAGACATTACGCCTCCAGCTACAAAAATATATCTGGTCATAAATTAAGATTTAATCTTTTTTTTCTTCTGAAATTATTAAATTTATATCGCTTTCTAAATTATGGTTAAGCTTTATTTTTGCCTGAAACTCTCCTAATTCTTCAATAGGTTCTAATAAATCAACTTGATTTTTGTTAATTTCAAACCCTAATTCTTTTAATCTTTCAGAAATTTTCTGGGCAGTTATCTTTTCGAAAAGCTGTCCTTCCTCTCCTATTTTAACAGGAATTATTACTTCTATTCCTTCTAATTTAGAAGCTATTTCTTGAGCTTCCTTTAATTCTTCTTTGGCTTTTTCTTCTTTTTTAGCTTTCTCTTCTTCAAGCAATCTCAAAGTTTCCTTTGTTGCGGGTTTTGCTAAACCTTTTGGAATTAAAAAATTCCTGGCATAGCCATCTTTTATTTCTTTTACTTCATACTTTTTCCCAATATTATCTATGTCTTGAAGAAGAATTACGCGCATAATTAAATTTTAATTTCTTGTTATATTCTACTCCATTCCTCTTATTATTTCAATAGCTTTTTCTAATTGAGGATCTCGATCCTGGGCATAATCTTCTTCGGTTATTTCTACCCTAATATCGGGCTCTAATCCTTCTTCGCTGATTTGTTTTCTTTCAGGAGTCAGCCAATTAGCTACGGTAACCTTTAAGCTAGAATTATCCCTTAAAGAAACCAATTCTTGAACACAACCTTTTCCAAAAGAGGTCTCTCCCACCAACTTAACTCCTCTATTATCTCTTAAAGCTGCAGCTAAAATTTCAGCAGCTGAAGCTGATCCCTGGTTGATTAAAACTATAATGGGATAACTTGAGAGTTTGGCATTTCCTTCAGCTTTATAGAGTATATCCTCTTCACTATTTCTAAAGTCTTCAACTACTACCACATTTCCTTTTTCTAAAAACCAGCCAGCAATATCTTGTGATATTTCCAAATAACCTCCCGGGTTGTTTCTTAAATCCAAGATAATTTTCTCGGCTGGACTATTAAGGATTTGAAGAGCTGCTTTAGAAAAATCAGAATCTGCTTTTTCTGAAAAATGGTAGAGATTGATATAAGCTATATTCTCTTCTTTTATTTCCCATTTTAAAGAAGGAATCTCTATAACAGCTCTTTTGATTTTGAATTCTTTAGAGCTATCCCAGTCATTTCTAAGAACTGAAAGCGTAACCTCTGTTCCTTTGGGACCGCGGATAAGAGAAACCGCCTCTTCGATTGTAATATCTATCGTCCTGGTATCTTCTACTTTAACAATTATGTCTCCTGCCCTTAACCCAGCTTCTTGAGCCGGGGTTCCTTCTAAAGGAGCTATAACTTGGAGCTTTTCTTTTCTTATTCCAATTTCCATTCCCACTCCTTCAAAACGACCGCTTACGTCTTCTAAAAACTTCTTTGTTTCATCGGGACTAAAAAAGACAGTATAAGGATCTTCTAAAGACTTAACCATTCCAGATATAGCCCCGTAAATCATTTCTTGGGTATTTAAAGTTCCGGGCTTCACATATTTTTCTTCTAATTTTTCCAAGGTCTGCCAAAAAAGAGAAAAGTCAACATCCTGAGGAGGACAAACTTCACAAACTACAGAAGTTTTTCCAATCCAAAAGCCCCCACCAAAAATAATAAAGAAAAAAATGACTAAAATTATTTTCTTTTTGACAGATTGCATATTAAAAAATTGCATATTAAATCTTTATATCAAAAAGTAACCTTAAAAGCAAACTAAAACTATCCTTTAGGATAGTTACAGTGGACCCAGTGAGATTCGAACTCACGACCTCATCCGTGCCACGGATGCGCGCTACCAACTGCGCCATGGGCCCTCTTTTTTTTGTGCCCCCACTCCGAATCGAACGGAGAACCTTCTCCTTAAAAGGGAGCTGCTCTACCTAGTTGAGCTACAGGGGCATTATTCACTTTTTTTATATTAACATATTTTAAAACAAAATCAACTGATAAAACAGTTGATTTTGTTCAAACGGAGCAGTAAAATTCTAAATTCCTTCTTTTCGTAGTTTTTCCAATAATTCTTTCTGTTCCCTTGTTAATCTTCTTGGAGTATCAATTTGTAGCTTAACATAAAGATTTCCTCTTCCATATCCTGAAAAATGAGGAATTCCTTTCTTTGAAATTCTCAACACTTTGCCGGATTGAGTTCCTGAAGGAACTTTTAATTCAATTTTTTTGTTTTCTAAAATAAAAATTTCAATTTTGTCGCCTAAAACAGCTTGGGAGAAAGAAATTTTAGCTGTAGTATATAAATCATCTCCTTTTCGTTCAAAATAAGGATGATTTTTTACCATTATCCTGATATATAAATCCCCCGCTCTGCCTCCTTTTCTGCCAGCATGTCCTTTACCTTCAACTTTAAAAATTTGATTGGTATCTATACCAGCCGGAACAACAAACTCTATCTTTTCTTCTTCTTTAACCCTTCCTTCTCCTTTACAAACATTACAGGGCTTTTCTGGAATATATCCTTCTCCTTTGCATTCAGGACAAACACCCCATTGAGTAATAGAACCCAAGAAAGTTCTTCTTACTTGCTGAACCCTTCCTGTTCCCCTGCAAGAAAAACATTCCTTAACAGAAGTTCCTGGCTCCGCTCCTTTTCCTTGACAACGAGAGCAAGTAACATATTTCTTTAGAGTAATTTCCTTTTTTGTGTCTTTTAAAGTTTCCGCTAAAGGAATCTCAATATCTACTCTAATATCTTGTCCTCTTTTAAAGTCCTTTTTTCCGCCTTTTCTAAAACCAAAGAAATCCTCAAATATGTCTCCTATATTTCCCAGGTCATCAAAGTTTATGTTAGGGTCAGAGGAAAAATCACCCCAATTAAAACCGAAGCCAGAACCGGGTCCTCCGTTCTCTGAAACATGACCAAATCTATCATACTGATTTCTTTTTTCTTTGTCAGATAAAACTTGAAAGGCCTCATTTATTTCTTTCATCTTTTCTTTATCCCCTCCTTTGTCTGGATGATATTTATGGGCTAATTTATAATAGGCCTTTTTGATTTCTGATTGAGAAGCGTTTTTGGAAACACCTAAAGCTTTATAATAATCATTCATTAGTATATTGGTATCGATTTATTTTTCTTTATATTCTCCTTCTTCTGTGTCTTTGTTTTTGTCTTTTTCTTTTGGTTCTTCTTTTTTCTTTTCTGTTTTTTTGTAAAGTTCGGCTCCAACTTTCTGAATAGCTTGAGAAAGCTCCTGGGTCTTGCTTTTTACTTCTTCTATATTATCTGTCTTTTTTACTTCTTCAAGCTTTTTGATTTTGTCTTCTATTTCCTTCTTCGTGTTCTCATCCACCTTATCTCCAGCTTCCCTTAAAGTTTTTTCTGTAGCGTAGATTAAGCTATCTGCTGTGTTTCTAACTTCAATTAGTTCTTTTTTCTTTTTATCTTCTTCTGTATGAGCCTCAGCTTCTTTTTTAAGCTTTTCTATTTCTTCATCCGGTATTCCAATAGAACCTTCAATCCTGATGGATTGGGATTTTCCTGTAGCCTTATCTTTAGCCGATACGTTTAGTATTCCATCAGAATTAATATCAAAGCTAACTTCAATTTGAGGAATACCTCTGGGAGTTGAAGGAATTCCATCCAGCATAAATTTGCCTAAACTTTTATTATCTTTGGCCATTGGTCTTTCTCCCTGTAAAACATGAATCTCTACTGAAGTTTGGTTATCTGCTGCTGTGGAAAAAACCTGACTTTTCCCCGTAGGAATAGTTGTATTTTTGGGGATTAAAATAGTGTTAACTCTTCCTAAAGTTTCAATCCCTAAACTAAGGGGTGTAACATCTAAAAGCAAAATATCCTTCATTTCTCCCTGTAATATTCCTCCCTGAATAGCAGCTCCAATTGCTACTACTTCATCAGGATTGATTGATTTATTTGGTTCTTTACCAAAAACATTTTTTATTTCTTCTTGAATCTTTGGCATTCTTGTCTGACCACCAACTAAAACTATCTCTTCTATATCTTTACTTTCCAGTTTTGCCTCCTTCAGAACATCTTTCATAACCTTAATAGATTTATCAATATAATCTTTTACTAAATTTCCAAGCTGAGCCCTTGTTAATTTTAGATATAAGTGTTTTGGCCCCGAAGAATCTGAAGTAATGAAGGGTAAATTAATTTCTGCTTCCAATGTCGTTGACAGTTCTATTTTTGTCTTCTCAGCCACTTCTTTAATTCGCTGTAAAGCCAACTGGTCTTTTGATAAATCAATTCCTTGGTCTTTTTTAAATTCTTCAATAATCCAATTCATTACTTTCTGGTCAAAATCATCACCGCCAAGATGGGTGTCGCCGCCAGTCCCGATAACTTTAACTGTATTTTCAGAAACGTCTAAAATTGAAACATCAAATGTTCCTCCGCCAAAATCATAAATTAAAATCTGCTCACCTTTCTTCTTATTTAAACCATAAGCTAAGGCTGCAGCTGTTGGTTCATTAATAACTCTTTTTACATTAAGACCGGCAATTTCACCGGCAACTTTTGTCGCTTTTC
>CAZFHD010000013.1:0-11771 GCA_964518455.1 uncultured Candidatus Saccharibacteria bacterium
TTTGGATTTTTCTTATATATCTTAGCCAAAGGAAAAGAACCTATAGGATAATGTAAAACAAATGTAGGTTGCCAAATCTTTGGCTGGCATTTCTTTCTAAAGATTTTATCTGCTATCTGGGGCTTTTGAGCTCCCTTTTCTATTTTAATTCCCCTTTTCTCAGCTTCTTTTTTCAATCTCTCTTTAGAAACTTCTTCTAAATTAAGTCCTGTTTCCTTTTTAAATAAATCAAAGTAATCTATTCTTTTCCAAGGAGTCTTAAAATTAATCTTTTTCCCTTCATAAGTTATCTCTTTCTTTTTAAATATCTTGTTTAAAATATAATCAAACATCCTCTCTGTAAATTTCATCATATCTTTATAGTTAGTATAAGCCCAATAAAATTCCAGCATACTGAAATCTGGATTATGGGATTTATCTACTCCTTCATTTCTAAAACACTTCCCTATTTCATAAACTTTTTCGAATCCTCCAACTAACAATCTTTTTAAATATAATTCAGGAGCTATTCTTAAGTATAAATCTAAGTTTTGGGCATTAAGATGGGTTTTAAAAGGAGTAGCTTCAGCTCCGCCGTAAATTGGTTGTAAAACGGGTGTTTCCACTTCTATAAAGCTTTCTTTTTCTAAAAATTCTCTTAAACTTTTTATAATTTCAGATCTTTTTTTAAACTTTTCTTTAACTCCTTTATTAAATAAAAGGTCCAGGTACCTTTTTCTATATCTCTCCTCTACATCTTTTATTCCATGCCATTTTTCAGGTAAAGGCAAAAAGGACTTGGCTAATATCTTGTAATCTGAAACTAAAAGGGTTTTTTCTCCTTTTTTAGTTTTAAATAAAGTTCCTTTGGCTTCAATAAAATCCCCTATATCAAAGTTGTCTAAAAAGAACTTATAACCTTTTTCCCCTATTCTATTTTTCTTAAACATCAACTGAAGCTTATCTTTTCCATCTTTTAAATTAGAAAAAACAAGTCCTCCATGTTGTCTTAAAGACATTATTCTTCCTACTAAAACTATCTCTTTCTCTGATTTAGATAATTTACTGAAATCCTGAAGAGCTTTTTTTGTGGTATGGGTTCTTTTTGTTTCTGTGGGATAAACTGAAATCCCGGCTGCCTTAATAGCTTTTGCTTTTTTTATTCTGTTTTTCCTTATTTCATTTATTGTCGCCATGATTTATTTATTTTACCTTATTAGAGATTGTGGAGCAAGCCCCGTTAGAGGCTTGCCTTTCCTGATTTTTTCTTTAATCCCTTAACCTCTAACGGGGCAAGGATTAAGCACAAAAAAAACAGCTCGTTTCTAACGAGCTGTAAAAACTTAGTGCTAATTTTTATCTATCTATCAAATCCATTAAATCATTTATTTTTTTTATTAACCTATTAATTGATTCTTTGATAGAAGCCAAACGAGTTTGAAGTTCCTGGTATATAAATGCTGAAGGTGAAGGTGAAGGTGAAGGTGAAGGTGAAGGGCTTGAAGACCAGGTAGGTGAAGGTGTTGGGGAAGGACTTGGAGTTGGAGTTGGAGTTGGAGTTGGACTAAGACTGGGACTTGGTCTGGGAGAAGGTGATGGGCTGGGCGATGGACTTAGACTTGGAGTAGGACTAGGACTAGGACTAGGAATTATAGAAGCGCAATAGCCTATTTTTCTGTTCTCTACAAATGCTTTTGTCTCTTTAAAAATTAGTACTGCATTTCCAACGATAAAACCAATTTTCTTTTCTTCTTCTTTACACACCATATTATCGCCGCAAGGCATAATTTGATATGCCGCTACACATCTATTATCCTCTATTTCGGTTGACCATCTCTCTCCAGTTTCAGGGTCTACATAATTTCCATTATCTTTGGATTTAGGATTATTATGCTCATCTACCTCTTTAATTCGTTTTATTTTTTCTTTTGGAAGACAAAACCATTCCTTTATATGATTGTTATCAACACACTCATCATTATTAAGAATAGGCGGCTTTCTTCCTTCTTTTCTATTGGGTATAGCCTTTATGCTTTCTTGTTTTCCGTCTTCCTCATATTCGTAATATTTATATTCTGTAAGAGGAGGAAGCACATTACTTATATCATCATTCTGGAAAAATTTTTCTCTTTCTTCTTTATTTTCAGATTCAAACACAAATCTTGAAAAAATCCATCCCGGAGTTTCTATATCAGTACCTGTATCTCCATATTCTTGGCAATCATCAAGAAACCGATTGTCATGAATCTTCTTAGAAATTATTCCAATGGCCTTCTCTGGCAAATTAGATGCATCCCTCATTTTTCCTCCTATTCCTTTCCTTACTGCCCCATTTATAAAATTTCTAGTATCATAATCCAAACCACCAGTAAGTTGAATACTAGCTAATTCCTGAGTTCTTACTGTTGCATTTTGAGTAAGAGGACCATAATAAACAGTTTCATTACCGGGAGAGCCCCAGCCTGTTTCAGCTACTTTAGTTTCAGGAAAGGGCAAAAGATTAAGCATTGTTTGCCAGCATTTACAATCAACGTTTTGTGAGCCATAAGGTAAATCATATTGGAAACCGTCATTATCAATAAAATTATCACAATTAGCAAGAAATCTTTGTTTTTCTTCTTCTGTTAAAGTTATCTCCACTGGCTCGGGGCTAGGTGTGGGGCTAATTGTTGGACCTGAACTAAAATCAGTAATTTGACTGCGAAGATTAGTAATCTTAGTTAAAAGCTCTTCAAAAGAAACAGCTTTAACAACTGAGGTTTTTATCCCCAAAAAACAGATAAATAACAAACTTAAAAAAGAAATTAAAATTATTGAGATAATTTTTGATTTTTTATTCATATTAATATTTTTATTTTGTTAAATTTATTATTAATTTTACTCTTCTTCTATTGTATAACTCTCAAAAAAACCTGTCAAATAAAAATCCTTTGATTTTTTATAAGTGCTCAAGCTATCTAAAACATTTTAAGTTAATCTGTTTCTGATTGGAAATAATTGTTGATTCCTATTTTTTCAGATTCTACTTCTTTTATTTCCTTATTATCAATTCTTACTTTTAATAACAAACCTTTCATTGTTTCTTCGGAAAAATCTTGATCAAAAATAAAATTGCCTAAACTGTAAGCTATCCAGCCATTTTTATACTTTTCTACTGGTTGAACAATATGAGGATGATGACCTATTACTAAATTCGCTCCGCTATCAATAAGGGTTTTTGAAAAAGAAACCTGAAAAAAGTCGGGTTTCAAACTATATTCTTGACCTGCATGTAAAGAAACAACCAAAATATCTACTTTTTCTTTAGCGTCTTTCACAGTCCTTCTTATATCTTCAACACTTTCTTTATCTATCCAAGCTATTCCAGGACTATCTTTACCAGCTTTCCAAACTTCAGGACCTAAATTAGTAAAAGCTAAAAATCCTATTTTAGCATCCTTTGTTTCTCTAATCTTTAAAGAAAAAGCCTCTTTTTCTATAAAGCCAGCACCAACATAATCAATGTTAGCTTTTTCCAATCTATAAAAACAATCTTTTAGAGCTTCTGATGTATAATCTAAAGCATGATTGTTAGCTAAAGAAACAATATCAAAGCCTGCAAAAATTAATCCTTCTACTGCTTCGGGTTCTGCCCGAAAAGAATAGATGCTTCCCACTTTTCTTCCTTTATCAGAAATTATGCTCTCCAAATTACCAAATAAAATATCAGCTTTGCTTAAATAATTTGAAATCTTTAAAAAAGGAAACTTAAAGTCCCCTCTTCCTTCTTTTTTAACCATATTCTCCACTCCCCTGTCCAACATTATATCTCCTACAAAGAATAATAGAACTTCTTTGTTTTCTTTTTTAATTTCAAAATTAAAAGAAGGATTTTCTTTTTTTATAACAAACTCTCTGGGTAAAAGAAAACCCAATAATAAAAGTCCTGAAATTAAAACAACAGTTAAAACCAAAAAATACTTCATTATTTTTATTCTATCTTTTAATAATATTATTTCAAAATAAAAGCCCTCTATTTATTTTAATCGAAGGCTAGTACTTAAATAAGTTTTAGCTATTGAACCAAATAACTGACCAGGTATTCTGCTATTATGATAGCTGCATCTGGTTTTGAAAACTCTTTTGCCTTTTTTGACATATTTTCCAGTTTCTTCTTATCAGAAAACAAAAACTTTATCCTTTCCAAAAGAAAATGAGGAGTAAAGTTTTCTTCTTCCATTACCAAGGCTGCTCCCGTTTCTGCAAAAGCGTAAGCATTTCTAACTTGATGATTTTGAGCTGATCTCTCTAAAGGCACTAAAATACTAGGTTTCCCCGAAGCTGCTATTTCAAAAATACTCCCAGCTCCAGCCCTGCTAATAATTAAACTAGCTGTCTGATAGGCGCAAGCTAATTCCTTTTCGTTTAAAAAAGGAAAAGGATGATAATATTTTAATAAGCCCTTCCCTATTACTACTTCAGCCTCAGCTTTTACTTGTTCAAAATTGTTGTCTCCTGTCTGATGAATAACTTCAAAATTTTCGAGAAGAGCTGATAAAACAATCAATATCTTATCGTTAATTCTTTGAGCTCCCTGAGAACCACCCGTAACAAAAATAATGGGTTTTCCTCCTACTAAATTAAATATTCTTTCAGCCACATCTTTATTACAGATTTCCAGAAGACTTTTTCTAATAGGATTACCCACGGATAGCATCTTTCCAATTGGGAAATCACATGTTTGCTCTACGGGGAAAGCCGTAAAAATCTCCAAAGCTAACTTTCCCGCTATTTTATTAGCTAAACCGGGAATAATATCTGATTCGTGTAAAAAGACAGGAGTCAAAAGCAATTTCCCCGTTAATACAGCTGGGATGGAACCATATCCTCCTTTGCTGAAAATCAAATCCGGGGAAATTATAAAAACATAATAAAAAGCCTGAAAGATGCCAATAGGCAGCTTAAAAATAATATCTACTATATTCTCAAAAGAAAAATACCTTCTAATCTTTCCAGCTAAAACCGTCTTTATCTTTACTCCTTCTTGGGAAAGTAAAGATAAGGCAAAGTCATCTTTGGGACCAATATAGAAGAATTCAAGATTTTTTTCTGGATGATTTTTCTTGATTTCTCTAACAATAGAAATCAAAGGAAAAATATGGCCAGCAGTACCACCGCCTGTAAGTACAATTTTCATATTATTTATTCTATCATTTTCTTCTATTTTTTGAAATGTTTAAGATAATTCCTACTCCAATTAATTCAGCTACAATATGAGAACCGCCATAACTGATAAAAGGTAAAGGAATCCCTGTCAAAGGTAAAATTCCTATCATAGCTCCAATATTAATAAACCCTTGAATACAAATCCAACTCGTAACTCCTAAAACCATTAACTTTGAAAACTTGTCTTGGCATCCTTTTCCAATTCTAAATCCCCGCCACAAAAACAACAAAAGGAAAACAACTAAAATAAAACATCCAATAAAGCCCGTCTCTTCTGCAAATATAGCAAAAATAGAATCTGACATGGCCTGAGGCAAATAACCAAACTTCTGATAAGACATACCTAAACCTAAGCCAAAAATACCTCCGGAACCTATAGCTATCAAAGCCTGTTTTATCTGATAACCTATTCCCATAGGTTCAAATCTGGGATTCAAAAAAGCTAAAAAGCGTTTCATCCTATAAGGAACAAACCTTATTAGAAAAAACAAACCGCCCAAACCTAACAAGAAAATCAGAATATTATGCCAAACAGGGGTTCCTGACGCAAAATACATTAAAATGGCTATAGCTACAATTACACCTAAGGTACTTAAATCTGATTGCAGAATCAAAAGTAAAGTTACCAGGCCTAAAATTATTAAAAAAGGCAGTAAAGTAAACTCTTTGCCTCTTCCCCCCTTCTTAGGTTTATCTTTAGTTCTGCTTGACAGCCAACTTGCAAGATAAAGAATAAAAGCTATTTTTAAAAACTCTGACGGCTGGAAACTAACAAAACCAAAATTGACCCAGCGAGAAGCCCCCCCGGAAATAATGTTTAATTGAGGAATAAAAACCAAAACCATTAAGCCTAACGCCACCAATACTATGATTAAGCTTTTTCTTCTTAAAAACTCTAAAGGAATTTTGTAAACTGCAAAACCTAAAACAAGGCCTGCTAAAAGACCGAAACCTAACTGATGAAATAGATAAACTGTGCTCTTACCAAACCTTTCTTGAGAAAAAGTAGAAGAAACACTAGCTAAAACAGCTATTCCTATTAATACTAAAACTACGACAATTCCCAAAAAGAAACGATCTATTTTTTGCTTCTCTTTACTCTTCATTTTTTAATTTTCTAACCTCTTTATTAAACTTCTCTCCCCTATCAAATTCATTCTTGAACAAATTGAAGCTGGCAGCTCCGGGAGAAAGCAAAACAATATCACCTTTTTTAGCTAAAGAAAAGCTTTTCTTTACGGCTTCTCTCATAGAATTAACAAAAGAAACTTTAGAGAAGCCAGTCAATTCTTTTTTTAACTTATTTGTAGCAGTCCCCGGTAAAAGAATAAGATAAGAAACTTTTTCTTTAATCTTTTCGGCCAAATTCTTATACTCTAAATTTTTATCAACACCCCCAGCTATCAAAACCAATCCTCCTTGAGAAGAAAGATTACTTATAGCAGAGATTACAGCTATAGGTATTGTAGCTGTGGTATCATTGAAAAACTTTACGCCTTTTATTACATCTATCAGTTCTTGACGAAAAGGAATGCCTTTAAATTCTCTCAAAACCTCTTCTATATTTTCAGATTTCACTTTTAGTAATTTAGCTACAGACACAGCAGCTAAAACATTGGAAATATTATGTTTTCCTTTTAATCTAATATCTTCCAAGCCCAGTATATCATCTTTGACAATTTTTAATTTGTCGCCAGGGGCGACAGTCAAAGTTGTATTACTGGGCAAGCTGCAAATGATTTCCTTGTTAAAATATATTTTATCTCCTTTTATAAAACAACCATTTTCTAAAATCTCTTTTTCAGAGAAAAAATAAACTTTAGAAAAAGCTTCAGAAGAAAACTCTTTAACGACTTCATCGTCATAATTTAAAACTAAAATATCATCTTTTTTCTGGTGCAAAAATATTTCTTTTTTAGCTTTAATATATTCTTCAAAGCTCTTATATCTATTTAAATGATCTTTAAAAACATTGGTAATTACAGCTATTTTCGGGCTTTTTCTTAAATCCTCCAATTCAAAGCTGGAAAGCTCTAAAACAGCCTTATTTGCCTTTTTAGGCCCTGAAAGAAGCTCTAATGAGGATAAGCCTATATTCCCTGCCAGAGCTGTATTTTGGTCTTTTTTCTTTAAAAATTCATGTATTAAAGTAGCTACAGTTGATTTGCCTTTGGTCCCTGTTATTCCGATTATTTCTCCCTCAAATAAATCAAAGAAAATCCCAATATCTGTCTTAATTAGAATTCCTTTTTCTCTAGCTAATTTTAAAAAAGAAGAATCTTGAGGAACATCTGGATTTTTAATTATTAAATCAGCCCCAAGAAAATCTTTCTCTTTATGGCCGCCCAGAGAAAACTTAATAGGCAAACTCTTAAGTTTTTCTACGGATTCTTTTAGCTCCTTTTCTGTTTTTAAATCTGTAACTAAAATTTTAGCTTTTTGTTTACAAAAAAACTTAGCCACTCCTACTCCCCCGCCATGTAATCCCAATCCCATTATGGTTATTTTTTTATCTTTAAAATCTTTCATAACAAAGGCTTTATTAAGGTATGCTTTATTTTCTCTTTGAAACAAAGACGGCTTATTTTCTCGTAATTGTACGGTTTTTCGCTAAAATAAAACTTATGGTTTTCACCTTTTTTAATCTTAGAAGAAAATTTGGGATTGTTTTCTAAAAACAAATTTAATTGATTGGCCAAACTCTTGGCTGGATTTATAATATTAACCTTCTCCCCCATTACTTTCCGAATCGTCCCCTCTAACAAAGGATAATGAGTACAAGCTAAAATTAAAGATTCAATTTTTTTGTTTTTTAAAGATTTTAAGTATCTTTCAGCTATTCTCTCTGTTACTTTTCCTTCCAGCCAGCCTTCTTCCACCAAAGGAACAAATAAAGGGCAGGAAACGGGAAAAATCTTCAAACTAGGATTTAAGGTTAAAAGTTTTTTATTATATGCTTGACTTTCAATAGTGCCCGGGGTCCCTATTATCCCTATTTTCTTCTTTCCTAAAGCCGTAATATCCTCTACAGCCGGCGTTATCATTTCAAATATTGGAACTTTTGGAAATTTCTCTTTTAAAAAATCAGAAGCCCAGGCAGAAGAAGTATTACAAGCTACAACAATAACATCAACTCCCTTATCTAAAAGCCATTTAGTTATTTTTTCAGAGGATTTTTTAACAAAAGATTCTCCCTTAGTTCCATAAGGGAGATGAGCCGTATCACCAAAGTATATTATTTGCTGTTCTGGAAGGAGATTAAAAATCTCTTTTACCACAGTCAAACCCCCTACCCCAGAATCAAAAACTCCTATCATATTTCTAATTTTAGTTCATTTTCCCTTTTTGGTCAAAACAAAACAGCTCGTTGACTAACGAGCTGCTAAATTACTAATTATACTTTCTTTATTTTACTCAATAAATTTAAAAGTAGAAATTATCTTATTAATTATTTCTGGTTTAGTAACTTCATTATCTAATTTGCATTTGTTATACGCTTCCTGGATTCCTTGGTTCGCAGCAGGTAAATAATTTGAGCAATGAGGATATCTGACTGTAAAAGATACCACAAAGCATTTTTCCCCTCTGACTGTCGTATAATTATAAGTTGTATAACTTGTTCCTGCTGTTCCCTCGTTGTTTTCTTGACGACAAAAAGAAACACCGTTTATGTTTATTCTTTCAGGTGTTGGCTTTACCGCAAATTTTTGTCTGAAAGCGCTTTCTTCTGTTCCTGTAAATCCTTCTATCGGAGCAAAAGGACACTTATTATTGAAATTAGCATAATCACATTGTACTATTTCTGTCTTTGGCTGCACAGACTGGATTGGGAAAAAATCTTCTGGATATTTTAACTCAAATCCATATTCCTCATTCCTATAAACCTTCCAATCAGCAGTTTCATCTTTCGGTGTTTTTGTTTGAGTTATAGTTACCTCTTCTTCCGGAACCCATATATATTGATAAGAATAGAATATAGCAAAACCAATAATAGCTATTATTCCTACTGTTAATATGGCAAAAGATGTTGAGATTCCTTTTTGTGTTTTCATAATAAATTGTTAATTATGTTTATCTTTGCTTGAAAACTTGGCTTGGCTAAGTTTTCAAATCTTTAAATTCAACCTCTATTTTAGTGTATCAATCTAAAACTCTTTGTCAAATTTCACAGAGGACGGGCCTCTGTAGATTTTTTATCCCAATAACCTAATAGCCACTCCGATAATTGCCATAACAATTCCAATTACCCAGAACCGCATTGTAATTTTGTAATGGGGCCAACCCTTGGCTTCAAAATGATAATGAATAGGAGCTGCCAAAAAAACCTTTTTCTTGAACAATTTCTTGGAGAGAAGCTGAATTATTACGGACAAAGATTCAATTACCAAAAGAAAAGCTATTATAGGAAGAACTAAAATTGAATCCGTTAAAAAAGCTACCACGGTTAAAGCGGCGCAAAGCCCCATCATCCCCGTCTCTCCCATAAAGAATCGGGCAGGCGGGATATTAAACCACAAGAAAGCTAAAATCGTACCGGTTAAAACTGTGCAAAAAGCCGCTAAATCAATCTGACCCCTAAAAAGAGCTATACCGGCAAAAGCCCCAAAGATAACGGCGAAAACTCCCCCCGCTAAACCGTCTAAGCCGTCTATCACTCCCCCGCTATAAGTTGCCATCATTATAAAAACAAAAAGAGGAATATACCAAAAGCCAAAAATAAGATCACCGTTTCCCGGAATATGAATAGTGTTAAAACCTAACTTAGAATAAAACCACCAGCCTCCAATTAGGCCGATTAGAGCCATTAAAATCAATCTATACCTTAACTTTAAACCCCCTCCTATATACTTGCCTTTTCCAAAGACAACTAAAAAATCATCAAAAAAACCTACTAAAGAAGCGGAAACCAAAGCAAAAAGAGGAAGCCAGGTCTGACTCCTGCTTAAAAAATTCAATTTATCCAGCCAGCGAACATCTGTAATTTTGCCTAAAAGAAAGAAAAAGAAAGCTAAAATTAAGGTTGTCCCCCAAATTAACAGACCGCCAAATCTGGGAACATCTCTTTTTATTTTAGATTTAAATTTTCTAAAATAAGGGATGTCTTTTCCATCAATTGACTTTTCTCTTATTTCTTTTTTCCAGAGACGTTTCTTATACAAAAAATGAGTGAGAGAAGGAGTAAGGAAGAATGCTAAAGCAAACCCCAATGTTCCTAAAGCAAAAATCTTCAAAACATTAACAATTAATCCATCCATAAAATCAATCTATGGAAATTTTATTAACTTCTTTAATAATCTTTCTCATATCGGTGAATCTATCTTTAGATCCTAAAACAATATTAATAAAATACTTTTCACTTTCAGGCTTCTTCAATATTATCAACAAACAACCTTGAGCTTTGGGAGTCCAACCTGTTTTTCCCCCAATAATCTGAGGAAACTCAGCTAATAATCTGTTGGTGTTTTTTTCAATAAAATGATGAGAAATTCCTTCCGGCGTCAAAACCTCATAAGAAATCATATTGGTAATCTCAAAAATCCGGGGATAATTTTCTAAAACATATTCTGTCAAACTTACTAAATCTTCAGTCGTGGACAGGTTTATGGGTTTTAAAGGATCATCGGGTTCTAAACCCGTAGGATTAACAAAAGAAGTATTTTCTAATCCTAAATCTTTAGCGTAAAGATTCATTAAGTCCGTAAAACCTTCTTTTCCTACGGGTCCTGTTAAAGCGTAGGCTGCGTCATTGCTTGACTCCATCAGCATTACATGAAGCAAACTATTCACAGTAAGATATTTTCCCTCTTTTAAATCAGAATATTTTGAAACTCCTTCTTGATTTACAGCTTTCTTAGAAATTCTTATTTCTTTTGATAAATCATAACTTCCTTTTAAATCAAAAACCGCTAAAGCCGTCATTAATTTAGTCAAAGAAGCTATAGCCAATTTCTGAGAAGGATTTTTGGAAAAAAGAACTCTTACTTTTCCTTTTTTATCAATTTCAGCTGAAATAGCGGCTTTGGCTCCAATTTCCAAATTTTCAACCTTAGGCAAACTTTTTATTTTATCTAAAATTAATCTCTGGTTAGCTTGAGCTGTTAAGATATTAAAATCTTTAACTCCCATTCTTTCAACAAAAAAATCTTCCAGACAAACTTCGGAAAAATTAGCTCCCCACCAAAGAGGAAGACTCAAAAGAATAGAAATTAACAAAAGGATTAATCTTTTTTTCATTTCTTTTTGGGTTTCACTACTTTAATATGAAGTTCTTTTAGCTGTTTTTCTGATATCTCAGCAGGGGCTCCTATCATTAAAGCTCTATTGTCTCCTGTCTTGGGAAAAGCTATAACTTCTCTTATGCTCTTTTCATTCTGCAAAAGAGCTAAAAACCTATCAATCCCCGGAGCAATTCCGCCATGAGGAGGAGCTCCATATTCAAAAGCTTCTAACATATGCCCAAATTTCTTTTTAATCTCCCCTTTTTTGTATCCTATTATTTCAAAAACGGCTTCCAAGGCTTCCGATTGATGATTCCTGATACTTCCTCCGCCTAATTCCCATCCATTCATAACAATATCGTATTGGGT
>CAZFHD010000014.1:0-11595 GCA_964518455.1 uncultured Candidatus Saccharibacteria bacterium
GTATCAAAAAACTGCGTTAGAAAACGCAGTTTTTTGATTTAAACAAAGCTTAAAAGAGCTTTAAGGGTTTCTTTCTATCCTTCAAAGCTTTATTAGCCAAACTATCTGCTTCTTTATTCTTCTCTCTTTTAATAGATTTAAAGCCTATTTTATTAAAATCAAATCTTAAATTCCAAACCTCTAAAAACAAGGGTTGAATCTTTTCATTTAAAATCTTGTATTTTCCGTTTAACTGCTTTACCAAAAGTTCAGAATCAGACTTTACCTGAATATCTGTGTTTTTAGCTAATTTTTTGCCAAATAAAGCTTTGAACTTCTTTAAAGCAAATATAACAGCTTTATACTCTGCCTCGTTATTGGTAACTTTATCTCCTAAAAACTCAGAGTACTCTTTGATAACCTGCTCTTTTTCGTTACAAAAAACGACCCCTACCCCTCCGGGACCTGGATTACCTTTTGAAGCGCCATCTGTATAAATAACAATCTTTTTCATAGTTTATGACTTTTAAAATACTCAATCAAACATTCTTTAAATTCTTCCAACTTCTTATTCTCTATTGCAAACCCCGCAGCCTGGGGATGTCCACCAAAAGTTAAAAGAAGATTTGAACAATTTTTCATAGCTTCTACTGCATTAAAACCGGAAGGGGCTCTTATCCCTCCATTGCTTTTCTTTTCTCCTTTCTGATACAAAAAAACAGGTTTTTTAAGCTTCTTTACTAAAATAGAAGCGGCAACTCCTAACAATAAAATCTGCCAAGCAGAACTTCCTTCAAAAATCAGAGATTCTTCTTTTCCAAAAATCTTTCTCTCAATTTCTTCTACCATTTCTCTTATCTCTTCTTTTCTTTTAATTCCTTTTTCATACAATCTTTGAGCTAATTTCCCAGCTTCCTCTTTGTTAGAAGCTGTTAAAAGACGGAAAGCAGCCGGCATCCTATTTTCTATATCTCTAACATTTAATAAAGAATTAATTTTATTAACCCTATTCTTCAATTCCAAATTTTTGTATTCTTTTAAATTCAACAAAGCTTGAAGACCGGGACGCCAGCTAGATTCCAAAACAGACAAGCCCTCTTCAATTATTATTTTGTTATCATCTGTCTGAGGCATTTTGTCAGCTATGGTAGCTATAGCCGCCAATTCCAAAAAATCTCTTCTTAAAGAATCCGTCATTTTATCTCCTAAAATAACTTCTGCCAACTTGAAAGCCAAACCTACAGCGGCAAACTGCTTAAAAGGATATTTATCTCCTTTCTGCTTAGGATCTACTATAATTGAGGCCTTGGGAAGCTTATCTAAAATTTCATGATGGTCAATAACAATCACCTCAAATCCCATTTTTTTTGCCTCTTTTATCTCTTCAAAACTGCCTATTCCACAATCTACAGCCACAAAAAGAGCAGGAGCGTATTTTTTCAAAAAATTTAAAGAATCAAAAGTAATCCCGTGTCCTTCTGTTTCTCTGTCCAGAAAATGAACAATCACAACTTCGCCTCCGGTATTTTTTATAGCTTGTTCTAAAACAATAACAGAAGAAACACCATCTAAATCGGCATCCCCATAAATTATAATCTTCTCTTTCTTTTTTACAGCTTTTGAAATCCTTTTTCCTGCTTTTTTAAGATTCTTAATTTCAGGCATTGACAAACTTCTTTAAAAAAGCTATTAATAAAGTAGGGTTCCCCACGATCCCTACCCTCACTAAGGAGTGAACTCCGGAAGATGCGCTGTCTGTTAGAGAATTAAGTGTGAGGGCCCAAACGGGATAATCTGACAGACAAGAGAAGAGAAAGTCCTGTCGTCGTTCCCCCAAGCAGCGGCAAAGCCAACTCTTCTCAAAGTGCATCTTCCCTATTTTGTTCTTTCAAGGCGTACATATTTGTACGCCCTTTTTTTTACTCCAGGGCCTTCAAGCCCGGAAGCCCTTCACCACTTAGAAAACTTAACATAGCTCCCCCCCCGGTGGAAACATGGTCAAACTTATCTCTAAGACCAAACTGGGAAAGAGCAAAAAGAGTATCCCCTCCCCCTACTATCTTATAAGCTTTATAATTCCTGACAATAGCTTCTGCTATCTCCTTGCTTCCTTTATCAAAAGGGGGCTGTTCAAAATATCCCAAAGGACCTGCCCAAACAATCATCTTAGCTTCTTTTATTATTTTAGAGAAAATCTTAATGGTTTCGGGCCCAATATCTAAAAACTCCTCATCTTTTCTTACCTTAGCCGGAGCAGATTGCCTAATATAAATTTTACCTGTTCTGTCGGGTGAAGCTATAGCATCTAAGGGTAAGTGGAGCTTGGTAGAAGTTAAATTAAGCTCTTTTATCCCCTCTACTACTTTTTCTGAAGGCCAGGGTCTATCAACAATAATTCCTTTAACTATTAAAACGGTATTAGCTATCTTGCCCCCAATCAACAAATGGTCTGCTTTCTCTAAAAGTTCTTTTAAGAGCTTGGTCTTGCTTTCGAGTTTCACTCCTCCAATAACAGCTACCAAGGGACGCCAAGGATTCTCTAAAACCGATAAAAGAACTTTAACTTCTTTTTCTAATAAAAAACCTCCCCCAGAAGGAAGGTATTGAGGAAGATCAGTAATAGAAGCATGAACTCTATGACAAGCTCCGAAGGCATTATTGATGTAAATATCACCTAATTTAGCCAGCTCTTTCGCAAACTTAGGATCGTTTTCTTTTTCTCCTTTATGAAATCTCAAATTTTCCAAAAGGAAAATCTCCCCTTGTTTCATTTCTTTTGTTCTTTTTTCTATTCTCTCCCCAATACAATCTTCCAAAAATTCTATCCTTCTCCCTAACAACTTCTCCAACCTCAAGGCAACAGGCCGAAGGCTATAACTTTTGACTTCGCATCCAGAACTTTTCATTTCTTTTAATCTTCCTAAATGACTTATTAAAATAACCTTAGCTTTATTTTTAACCAAATACTCAATTGTCGGAATAGCTTTCTCAATTCTAAAATCGTCTTCAATATTTCCTTTTTCATCAAAAGGAACATTAAAATCACATCTGACTAAAACTCTTTTGTTTTTTACTTTAAAATCCTTAAGAGTCTTCATTTTTATCCAAAGTTTCTTTTAATGTTTTCCTTAGTTCTGATAAATTAACTTCTTTTCTTTTTTTCTTAGAATCTTCTTTCCTGCCTTTTTTAGACCTCCCAAAAGAAACTGTCTGCCCCTCTAAAGCTTCTCCTAAAGAAGGATCAGAAGCCTTTTCCTTTGAGAAATCCTTAAAAACTTCTCCTTTTTTAACCTTTTTCAAGCAGGATTTACAATATATAGGTCTTTTGCCATCTGGTGGAAAAACAACCTTGGTATCTTTGCCGCAAAGCGAGCACTTAGCATCATAAAGAACGGGTGGCTCTTCGCTTTTAATTTCTCCTTCGGCTTCAGCTAAAAATCCTGCCCATTCTGTAATACTCTTTTCTACTTTTTCTCTGGAAGTACTATATCTATCTCTAGAAACTTTAATAATCTTCTCTTTATTTGATTTTTCAGGTTTAGGAAAAGGAGGCAGGGTCTTAGAAGAAAAGGATTTGCCCGCTAATCCGTCTATCATCAATTTCAAATAGATATTATATTTAGCTAAATTACAAAAATCTTGAGCGTAAAACTCAGGAGCAAATTCTTTCTCTAAAAACTCAGCATCCTCTGCTCCCACTCTAAAAGAAAGTATTGTACCCACATTTCCAAAAACCGCGTCTCTAACCATCTCATCCATTTGAGTTATATACTGATGGGCTAAAATTAAAGCTAATCTATACTTTCTAGCTTCAGATAGAACATTAGTAAAAGATTCTGTAGCAAAGTTTTGAAATTCATCCACATACAAGAAAAAATCCTTTCTTTCTTCTTCCGGAATATCAACCCTGGACATAGCAGCCAATTGTAGTTTAGTAATCAGCAAAGCTCCCAACAAACTAGAATTGTCCTCTCCAACTCTTCCCTTAGAAAGATTCATAATTAAAATCTTTTTCTTATCCATCACCTCTCTCATATTAATAGACGACCTAACCTGGCCTATAATATTCCTGATTAAAGGAGCTGAAATGAACTGACCTACCTTATTTTGGATAGCGGCTGTAGCTTCTACTTCATATCTTTGGGCATATCTGGCAAACTCTTTTTGCCAAAAAGCCTTAATTACAGGATCTGTAACTTTATCCACTACCTTTTTTCTATAATCTGCATCTGAAAGCATCCTGTTTATTCCTAACAAAGTAGAACCCGGATACTCTAAAAGAGCCAGAATAGTATTGTTTAAAATATATTCCATTCTAGCTGACCAAACATCAGGCCAAATCTTTTTGAATACTCCCATCAAACCGCCTGCTACCAAGTGCCTATACTCCAAACCAACTCTTTCCATTACATTAAAAGCTATGGGATAATTTAAATCAGCCGGATTAACATAGATCACATCATTAACCCTGTTAGAAGGAACAAAATCCAATAATTCTTCTGCCGCTTCGCCATGAGGATCAACAAAACCTACACCTTTGCCATTCTGAATATCTTGAATAGCCATATTTTTTAACAAAACAGTCTTACCCATACCAGTCTTCCCGATAACGTACATATGTCTTCTTCTGTCATCTAATTTTATACCAAACCTTCTGTTGATATTTCGGAAAGTAGTTTCTCCAAAAAAATTTATATCATTTGACATATCTTGAAACTTGTAACTTGTAGCTTAATATTTAATAATTATTCTGTGGGTAAGCCCGGAGGAGCTTCTCCTTTTCTGGTTTCAACCCTTTTAATAAACGGAGCCGGAGCTGCTCCTCTGCCTGGGAAATGATACATGCTTGCTAATTCTTCCACATTTAAAACAAAAGATGAAGGCCACTTGCCAGGAGCAGGAAAAAGAGGATAAACCCTCCCTTTATACTTTCTAAATAATTTTCTTTTCCTTAGATACAATCTTCTATCTCGAATAAGATTTAAGGGTAAAAACCAGCTTTTATGAATCTTGGTTAAGGTATTGCCCCAAGGAGCTAAATAATTCAAATTCTCCGTACCATAAGCAGCGAAGTAACCAAAAACAAGACGGAGCTTAGGTTTGAAAAAAACATCTTTTTTGCCGAGATAAATAAATCGAGAACTAATCCTAAATCCGGGCTTTGATATTTTCTTTTCTATCCCGGTTATAATATCTCTTTCCCCAGGTGTCATTCTCATTTCAGCAGGGATAATTTCCTTCGCAGAGCTTTTTGGTTCAACTGAAGTTTTGGTTGTTCTTTCCGAGGTTACTATCCCCCCCCTTTCAGTTGCTTCAATACTAAACTCCTTTTTTTGTTCGTGTCCTGGCGGGACTCCTTTAAATAACACACTTATTATATCTCCAATAAGCGATGGCTTCTCTTCTTCCCTTTTAGCAAGTTCATCCCTTATTTTTTCTCCCTCTGTAATCCAGGGAATATCCTTATCTGTTATGGGTTTAGCCATAAACTGAACCCAAAGCTGCTCCCCGGGATTAATTTTGGCCATAGCTTCTAAAAGGCCGGCTAAAGGATCAATTCTTTTTTCTTCTTTAGCTTCTCTTTCTGTTTCAAAATCAATATAGGTTTTAATAGGATAAGGATTAGGCTTTAAGGGCCTGTAATCTCCCCCCCACATATCCCAATCTTTACTAGGAATATCATTGGGAACATACTTTGTATAATCATCTGCCAAATATATCTCAGCATCGGGATACTGGGAATAAATAAGAGATTCTGCGCTATCTCTCATAGGTTCTGGTATCCTAATGAAAAAATGAGGTTCTCCGCCAATAGAAGCTATCTCAAAAGAATAAGAGAGTTGTATCAGGCCTTCAACCCATTTTTCCCACCAGTCGTCAGGAGGTTGATAAATAGTTTGTCTTAAGCCGAGCATCACAGTTTCCATAGCTCTTATCGGTTTTAAAATCTCCTCCGGTATTTTAATTTCTAAAAGAACAAATTTTTGTTTTTTCATCCAGGTATCATTTCTCCACCACAACCATAAAAACAAAAAAGGCTTCCATAAAATAAAAGGAATAGGAAGCCACCACCATAATTTTAAAACCTGCCAAACTGTTGGTAAGCCAAATTTAATATAATTAAAAAGATTGTTTAAAATCTCAAAACTGGATCCAAAAATTTCAGAAAACATTTTTTTCGCTTAAGTTTTTAAAGAATAAATTAATTCTCTTTTATTGTATATCTTCCTTGTGAATCTCTCTTAAAATTATTTCTGTCGTGGAGATTAAGAAAGATTGTATTTTCTTTGACAAATCTCTGCTTTATTACTTTTTCTAAAACTTCATTTTTACTCAAAGGTTTATTAGAATTTTTTAAAACCTTAAAAATAATATCTTTTACTACACCCGGTTCATAACCCCATTCTTTTAAAGCATAAAGGCCTCTTCCGACTAAAACAAATCTGGAATCTTTGATTAACTCATTATGAACCGTGGCTGTATGGACTTTGCTGTCAGAAAAAGGCAATTCCTCAATCATAGAAGCAATATTACTAAAATGAAGAGGCTTTTCTTTCTTTTTCAAAACTAAATAAGCTTTATCTTTCACTCCTTTAGGATTAATTTCAACCCAATCAGCTAAACCATACTCACCCTCGGGGTTCTGTTCAATATTCTTTGAAATCTCAAGACAAGAGTTAAAAACATTCTTACCTAACTTTTTGTTGGATAACTCGCTCTTTAAAGATCTAAAAAGCTTATTCAATTCAAAAGTAGTTCCTTTTTTCTCCAATTCTTTTATAGCAATATTAATTACTTTATTTATTATATTTGTATTTTTATCTTTCTTTGACCAAAAAGAATAGGATTCATCATTTTCAGGAATCTTAGAAAAATCTTGATATAAGTTTAATAAAAAGAAAGCTTCGTTTTGATATTTTTCTCTTCCTAAATAAGAAAGTAAAAGATCTTCTCTTTTAAAACCACCCAAAGAATCAAAAGTTTTATTAAGCTCTTCTAAAACTTGAGGATAATTTTTAATTTTGTCTTTAATAACAGAGAAGCCTTCATTCTCAATCTGGCGAACTCTTTCTCTGGTAATATTATGATCTTGGCCTATAGCTTCTAAAGTTTCTCTTTTCCCTGGGGTTTTCAATCCAAAACGCCTCTCTATAATATTAGAGGTTCTTGGAGAAATATCTTTTAATAAATTAGTACAAATTTTTCTGTAGTTTATCTCCATATTTTTTTAACCTGTTAATAATTATCTTTATTTTTCTATTTAAACATTTTAAAAGATTGTTGTCAACCCTCACACCATAACGAGGGCTGGCTTTGCCAAATTTACCGCCTTCGGCGGTTTGCCCTAGTTTGGTCGTGAGGGTCAACCCTAAATTCTGAAAGCATATCTTCTCAGAGAAAATATATTGGAAGGTCTGACCTTCCAATTTAAAATTACTGACGGGATTGGCGCCATCTCAGCCAAAAAACCAAAATAGGAGCTGCCAAGAATATAGAAGAATAGGTTCCAGCTGTTATTCCCAAGACCAGAGCTAAGGCAAAATATTTCAAAGTCACTCCTCCAAAAAAGAAAATCGCCAAAACCACAAACAAAGTAGTCAAAGAAGTATTAATCTGCCGAGAAAGCGTCTGGGTCAAACTTATATCCACCGTTTCCTCAAAAGTATGCCCTCTTCTAAAAAGATTCTCTCTTATTCTATCAAAGACAACTACAGAGTTATTAATAGAATAACCTAAAACAGCTAAAAGAGCTGTAACAACAGGAATTGTAATTTCTATTCCGTAAAACTTACCCAAGACAGAAAAAACGCCTAAAGGAATTAAAATATCATGGCAAAGGGTCAAAACACTAGCTATTCCATATTTCCAGGATTTAATAGGCCTTTGAACTTTCCTAAAAGCTAAAGCTATGTATATTACCATAGCCAGCAGAGCCAAAACCACAACGATCTTTGTCTTTCCTTTTAACTCCTCTCCTATTACCGGACCTATTAATTCAAATCTTCTTTCTTCAATTTCTTTATCCCGGCTGAGTTTTCGAAAAACCTTCTGGTGAGTTTCTTCTGTGATATCTTTCATTCGCAGAATAACACCCTTTTCTTCAGTAGGTTGAATATAAAGATCTCCTAATTCAAAATCCGACAGGCTTTCTTTTATCTCCTGATTTGAAGGCCTTTCTACTTTATACTCTACTTCCAAAATACTTCCCCCTGTAAAATCAATGCCGGGCTTCAAACCAAAAATAAACAGAACTGCAATACTGGCTATTATTAATATTCCGGAAAAGACAAAATAGATTTTGCGATATTTTGTAAAATTAATTATGCCCATAACCTCATAAATCTGCTTAATCTTGTTTTAGCTAAAATCCTTAAAAAAGTTCTAGTAATAAAGATGGCAGAAAACATGCTGATAATAATACCTATACTTAATGTAAAAGCGAATCCTTTAATAAAGCCGGTTCCAAACCAAAACAATATTAAAGCTACAATCAAGGTAGTAATATTACCATCTCTAATAGAAGGCCAGCTTCTTCTAAAACCTTCTTCCAAAGCTACGGTAAAACCTTGGTCTCCTCTTAATTCTTCTCTCATTCTGGAGAAAATTAGAATATTGGCATCAACTGCCATTCCAATAGACAGAATAAAACCTCCTATCCCAGCCAAGGTAAGAGTAATAGGAATTAATTTGAACAAAGCCAAAATAATAGCTATATAAATCCCTAAAGCAAAAGAAGCTAACAAACCCGGCAATTTATAAAAGAGAATCAAAAATATAATAATTGCTAAAAATCCAAATATTCCAGCTATTAAACTTTTTTGAAGAGAATCTGTCCCCAAAGTAGGACCTACCGATTGCTGAGAAATTAAGTTTATAGGAACAGGCAAAGCTCCGGCATTAAGATTTCTAGCAAGTTCTTTAGCTTCATCCACTGTAAAATCTCCGGTAATCTGAGCTTGACCTCCTTTGATTGTATCCTGAACCACAGGAGTGGAAAGAGGCAAACCGTCAATATAGATAGCTAAAATCTTTCCTACATTTTCTGAAGTCAATCTCTCAAATATTTCAGCTCCTTCATTATTAAAATAAAGATGAATTAAGGATTTGCCTGTAGTTTGATCAAAGCCCATTTCGGCCCTTTCTAAATATTGTCCCGTTAATTCTGTGGGCTTAAAATAGGGATCTTCAAGCGCCAATTGCCAGCCCTCAATATCTTTAATATCTTCTTGACTTTTATCTTTTATCTCTTCTCGTTTGCCAATAATATTCTGGGTTTCTTCTTCTGTCTTCTGAGTCCTAAATTCCAAAAAAGGAGTTTTCCCTATCATTTCAATAGCCTCAGCTGGATCTTTTATTCCAGCCAACTCAACAATCAATCTGTAATGACTCCCGGCTTTTTCTGTCTGAACAACCGGCTCTTGAACACCAAACAAATTAACTCTTTTCTCTATAATATCCCTCAAACCCTGCATAGCCGTGCCCTGATTTTTATTCTCAATACCAGACAAGTCAGCTTGGTAGATAAGATGAGTTCCACCCTGTAAATCCAAACCCAGCTTAAAAGGTTTCTCCCAAAAATGAGGAAGACTTATACCAATTTTTTCTTTAACAAAATCAACTCCTTTATTAAAATACTGGGGATAACTTAAAGTCCCAGCAAAGAATACTAGAACTATAATAGAAATAAAAATTATTGTTAGCTTGTTTCCTGCCATTTTTTCTTTTAAATTATTCTAACACAAATTCTCTAAAATAAAAAGCTAATTTGTAAAAATTAACCGCACTATTTACGATTTATTCTCTCCCTTCCCCCTTGAAAGGATGTCTCGGGGGCTTAAAAGCGAGGCAACAAGTTTTCAAAGTAGCTCTCGGAGGCGATTAAGCATGGCTCTCGCTGAAAGCGAGATTAATCGCCGAGAGCGCAGACCCCTCCGCCACGCTGGAGGCGGAGAGGGTCGGTACTTTGAAAATTTTGTTGCCGAGCAAAATGCAAACAAAGCTAGAGTTTCTTACAGCTAACTAAGAAGAGCCGAAATAATACCTACTAAAAATATCCCGTCAAAAACACCAGCTCCTCCAATAGAAAGAAAGCCCGAATCTACTTTTCTAGCTTTTCTCAAATTCAAAATATCGCCTCCTATTAAAGTTCCCAAAACACCAGATATAAAAGCCGTAGGAGCCACAAATTCTGGAGCTAAAGCAAAAGCCAAAAAAGCCGCAAAAAGAGGAGGAATTAAAGCCGGCAAAGCTATTCCTCTTCCGGGGATAACTCTGGCTAAATACTTACAGATTATAATCATCAAAAAAGTAGCTATTAAAGCGGGGACAAGGGAAACTTTAGATAAAAAGTAAAAAGAAATCAATAAAGGAATAACAGCTCCTCCAAAATTAATCCCAATACCTGAAACTTTAGTTTTATGAGTTTTAATTAATCCCCAAAATTTTCTTTCTTCCGTATAAATGAGTTTTTTCTTAGTTAAAGGAATATTTATAGAAGAACCTATTAATATTAACAAAAAGACAAAAATAGTAGCCTCTGGAGAAAAGCCCAACTTTTCAAACCCAATAGTTATTACCTGAAAATAACCCAAAACTAACAAAACAGGTAAAAACAGGATAAAGAGAATTAAAATTAGATAACCTATTGGAAAGAAAAACATAAATTACATTGTTAAATCGTTAAATCGTTAAATTGTTTGAAGTATCTTAAGTTCTAATTTATCTTTTTTAGAATCATAAACCGCAAAAGTGGGCTTAAATATAATGCCCGCTCCATTCCCCGGATTAACTAAAAGGCAATTCCCTATTTTACTTTGCCAGGGTTTATGGGTATGCCCGTAGAAAACCAAATCATACTTTCCGCTCTTAGCCAATTTTTTAGCTTCCCGGGGGTAATGAGTAAAAGCTATTTTCTTATCATCCAATTTCAACTCTCCTATCTTTTCAAAAACCTTTATTCTGGGAGGATCCTGATAATCTTTCAAATCAAATTGATAGATATTATCAGCATTCCCCAAAACTCCTAAAAACTTACCTGAAAAACCTTCCAGAGCTTTTTTTAAAGTATCAGGACTGGCAATATCTCCACAATGTAAAATAAAAGAAATTCCTTCTTTTTTTAGCCAATCTATAATCTTCTTAAAATTAGCTAGATTGTCGTGAGTATCTGAAATTATAGCAATTTTCATTTTATTTATTATAGCAGAAAATAAAAAAAGGCCTAAGGGTTTTACCTTAGGCCCATTTATAGAGACTCGTCCTCTATGGAAATTCGTAGAGGCCCGTCCTCTACGGAATTTAATTTACAACAAAAAACTCCTTGTATGCCAAGAAGTCTTTTGCTTTACAGGGTTAAGAGCGAGTTACATCAACTGCTTTTGGCCCTTTTTCTGATTCACCCATTTCGAATTCTACTTCATCTCCTTCGTTTAATTCCTCATAAGTTGTGTCTTTGAGGTCGTTGGAGTGAAAAAACAAATCTTTCTCGTCTCCTTCAGGAGTAATAAATCCGAATCCTCTATCGGTGAGCTTTTTTATTGTGCCTTTCATTAGAAGAATAAATTTTAAACTTATATTTAATCTTAGAAAAAACCCGACTTCGCTTCTTCTCGATAA
>CAZFHD010000015.1:0-10828 GCA_964518455.1 uncultured Candidatus Saccharibacteria bacterium
GCTGGGTAGCTAAGTCGGGAAGGGATAAGCGCTGAAAGCATCTAAGCGCGAAGCCCACCCCAAGATAAGGACTCAATCCAGCCATTCGACTGGATTGCCCGGTCCTATAACTGGGCAAGATTCCTCGAAGATAACGAGGTTGATAGGCTGCAAGTGTAAGAGCAGCAATGCTCTAAGCCGAGCAGTACTAATAAATCATTTTTTGCTTTCTTGTTGTTAAGAAAGCTTTAGCTTGACTAGCAATTAATAGCTGTAATTTACATTAAAGTCTACAAGACTAAGGTTATGATTACTATAAGGGGGCTATACTGGAGTTGCTCCACCCGTTCCCATTCCGAACACGGAAGTGAAATACTCCAAGGCCGATGATAGTCCTTCAGGGCTAAAGTAGGTAGCTCCCTTATAGTGCTCATAACCTTTTTTAATTATCTTTAAATTGACTTTATTTTGATTTTAGTTAGAATTTAGAATATAGAATCTGTAGATCTTTAACAATTTACCAGGATGCAACAACAGAGAAAGGAAAAGAGATGGGAAAGACACTGGTAGAGAAAATCTTTAGTGACCATTTGGTTAATCAGCCTTTTTCAGAAACTTATGCTTTAAGATTGGATTTGGTGATGTGCCATGAAATCACCACACCGCCGGCTATCTTAGATATTCAGGAGAGATGGGAAGACAAGGTTTTTGACCCCGAAAGGATTGTTGCTTTGATTGATCATGTTAGTCCGGCAAAAGATTCAGCTACTGCTTTTCAGCAGAAAGTGATTCGTGAGTGGGCAAAGCGGCATGGAATCAAGTTCTATGATGTAGGACACAATGGTGTCTGCCATGCCCTTTTACCAGAGCAAGGATATGTTTTTCCAGGAATGACTATTATTTGCGGTGATTCTCATACCTGCACTCATGGAGCTTTTGGAGCTTTTGCTGCAGGCGTAGGCACTACAGATCTTGAGGCTGCTATTCTCAAGGGGGTAGCTTTCTTCCGTAAACCCAAAACAATGCTAATTCGTCTTACGAGCAGCGCGGGTGAGCTTCCTCCCGGAGTTTTTGCCAAAGATGTAATTTTGTATTTGATCTCTCAATTAGGAGTGAAGGGAGCAACAGACCATGTTATCGAGTTTTCAGGGTCTGTGATTGACAACCTAGATATGGAAAGCAGAATGACAATTTGCAACATGGTTGTTGAAGCCGGTGCTACCTCGGGTCTTTGTTATCCTGATGAGATGACCCTTATTTATTACAGAGAGCATCAGATAGGAGTTAAGCTTTTTCCTACTTCTGATGATTTCTTTTCGCAGATGAGCGTTTGGCAGCCTGATGGAGACGCCAAATATGATCAGGAGAAGGCATTTGATTTATCTTCTCTTAATCCCCAGGTTACCTTTGGCAATAGTCCTGAAAACGTTAAATCTGTTGGAGAGATGGAATATGTCAAGGTTAACCAGGTATATATTGGCGGTTGCACTAATGGTCGCCTTTCTGACCTTCGTGTTGCTGCTAGTATTTTGAAAAGCAGGAGGATTCATCCTTTGGTTCGGTTGATTGTGGTACCAGCCACAACCAAAATTCAACATCAAGCAATAGAAGAAGGTCTGGCTTCAATCTTTATTGAGGCGGGTGCCTGCTTTTCAGCTCCTACTTGCGGAGCTTGTTTGGGGATGTCAAACGGGGTGTTGGCTGAAGGCGAAGTTTGCGCCTCAACCACTAACCGCAATTTTCCCGGACGAATGGGCAAAGGGGGTATGGTTCATTTGATGAGTCCTGCTACAGCGGCTGCTACTGCTTTGAAAGGCCAGATTACAGACCCAAGGGAGGTGATGTAATGAAAGAAAAAGAAATCAGAGGAGCGGTCTGTCTCCTGAATTGTTCTAATATTGATACGGATCAAATCATTCCAGCCAAACACCTAACTGGAGTGAGTATGGGCGGACTTGGCCCTCATTTGTTTGAGGATCTTAATCTTCCGGGTTTTGATCGTGAAGACTCGCAATTTAAGGAAGCTACCGTGTTAGTAACCCGTGAAAACTTTGGATGTGGATCTTCTAGAGAACACGCAGTTTGGGCTCTGGAAGCAAATGGCTTTGAGGTTGTTATAGCCCCTTCGTTTGCCAGAATTTTCAGACAGAATATGTTTAACAGGGGGTTGTTAGCGCTTGAATTGCTACCAGAGAAGGTAGAGAAGATTATTAAGGAAAAATGGGAGCACTGTGAAGTATCGGTTTCTGAGGAATGCACGATTTGTTTTTGGTCTGAAGGGAAAGAAGAAGGGATTACTTATTCTTTCCAACTTTCTGATTTTGATAAAACCTTGTTTCTTCAAGGCGGACTGGTTGGTTTTGTGGCAGAAAGGTACTAGAAAGGAGAGAAAAATGGAAAAAACAGGGAAAATAGCTGTTTTAGCGGGAGATGGAATTGGTCCGGAAGTTATGGAAGAAGCTCTTCAAGTGCTAAAAGCGCTGGAAGACAAATTCGAGATTAGTTTTGATCTTGAGCCTGCTCTTATAGGCGGAGCAGCATATGATGGAACAGGGCATCCTTTTCCCGTAGTGACCAAAAAGATCTGTGATGAATCAGACGCTATACTTTTTGGCTGTGTGGGTAGTCCCAAGTGGGATTATTTGCCGCCAGAACTAACACCAGAAATAGGGGCTTTGCTTCCGATAAGAAAGAGGTATAAGCTTGCTATTAATCTAAGGCCGATAGTTGTTTATCCTGGGCTTGAAGAAAGATCTCCTTTGAAAACTTCTTTAGTCCGGGGAGTAGATTTTCTGGTCGTTCGGGAATTGGTAAGTGGTATTTATTTTGGTCGTAAAAAATTAGAAGATCTAAGAGCCTTAGATGTTATGGAATATAAATTCGGAGAAGTTTATAGGGTTGCCTCGGTTGCTTTTCGGCTAGCACAAGAAAGAAAAGGAAGATTAACTTCTGTTGACAAAGCCAATGTTTTGGCTTGTGGCAAGTTATGGAGACGTGTTGTAAATATAATTGCTGATAATATAAAGGATGTTATAGTTTCTCATCTTTATGTGGATAACGCAGCTATGCAATTAGTTTTGAATCCGAAACAATTTGATGTTGTTTTATGCCCTAATATGTTTGGAGACATTCTTTCTGATGAAGGCGCCTCTCTAACGGGTTCTTTGGGAATGATACCTAGCGCTAGTATTAATCCCGCTAACAAATTTGGAATGTATGAACCTGCTGGGGGTAGCGCTCCTGACATCGCTGGCAAAGGAATAGCTAATCCCTTAGCCCAAATTCTTTCGCTTGCCCTGATGCTTCGTTACACTTTTGAATTGGAAACATCGGCTCAAGCGATTGAAAAAGCAGTTAAACAAGTTATTGCCGATGGTTTTAGAACTCCTGATATTATGTCAGAGGGTTGTCATAAAGTAAGTACTTCTGAAATGGGAGATGAAGTTATAAAACGGCTTTAAATTTATTTTAGCTAAAAGTCCTGGTAATAATTACTAGGACTTTTCTTTTGCTTTGACCGTAATCTTCTAACGGGGTAAAATAAAAATGATATGACTTTTTTAAAAAGAAAAAGAAATAACAGAAAATGGATAATCTCTGTTTGTCTAATAATTTTAGTTATTTTCTTTTTTAATTTATTTCAGAAGGAAGTCAGGTCTTTCTTTTATTATATTTCTTCTCCAATCCAAAAAGTATTATGGAGCGGGGGAGATAATTTTTCTGATTTTCTTTCGGGTTGGATAAAAAGAGGGCAAATAGAAAAAGAGAAAGAAAATTTGAAACTTGAAAATCAAAAACTAATGTCGGAAATTGTCCGACTCAGAGAGAAAGAGAAAGAAAATAAGAGCTTAAAAGAAGCCTTAGATATGGGTTTGGAAGAAGAGTTTGATTTAGCTTTTGTTAGAATAATAAGTAAAGATATTTCAACGGATACTTTTTTAATAGATAAAGGTAAAGAGGACGGTATTTTAAAAGGTATGCCTGTTATTACGGCAGAAAAGGTTCTGGCAGGAGAGATAAGTGAAGCTTATGATAATTTTTCCAAAGTAAGAATTATTACTCATAAAAAATCAAGCTTTGGGGCTAGAATTCAAGAGAAAGATATAATAGCTATAGCAGAAGGAAAGGGTAATTTAAATCTTTCGCTTGATCTTATTCCTAAAGAAAAAGAAGTAGTTATAGGGGACAGTGTAATTACAGCGGGTTTGGAAAAGGCCTTTCCTCCTGATTTATTAGTGGGAAGAGTTAAAGAAGTTATGAAAGAGGATGTTGAAAGTATGCAGAGAGCTTTAGTTGAAATTAGTTTTAATTTTGGCAGGAACACTTATCTATTCGTTGTTAAAAATTTTTAAATGAAGTATAAAGCGTTTTTACTTTCTATTGTTGTTTTATATTTTTTAACTCTGTTCCAGACCAGTTTTTTGGTACATTTCAAGATTTTAGGATATGTTCCCAATTTAGTTTTGTTTTTTGTAATTATTTGGAATCTTTTAGAGAACAGAAAAAATCCTGCTGGTGTTTTTGTTTCTCTAATTGGCGGGTTTTTCTTAGATGTTTTTTCTAATCATTTTATAGGTTTTAATATTTTAATTTTAGTTTTAGTTTCTCTGGCAATAAAACTTACTTTTAAAAAATATGTTGGGCTTTCCTTCAAGTCTTAAAAAAAGAAAAGTTAAAAGAAATCTTAGAGAAGATATAGAACCCCATGAGATTTTTTTGGATAGAATGGCCCAGAAGAAGGAAAGAGAAATCGGAATTTCTGAAGGGAAAATCGAAGTACCTTTATCTAAAAGGATGCTTCAAGTTTTTTTGGGCTTGGTAATTCTTTTATTTTTAACTTTCTTTTTTAAAACTTTCCAGTTTCAAGTTTTAGAAAAAGATAAATATTTAGCTTTAGCTGAAAGCAACAAATTTATATTTTATTCAGTAAAAGCAAATAGAGGAGTGGTATATGATGCTGGAGGGGAACAGCTAATTTTTAACAAGCCTAGCTTTGATTTAGTTTTTGATAAAGAAAAAGTTTCTCAAGAGCAGAAAGCTAAAGCTTTTAAAGAAGTAGCTGGTATCACGAATTTGACTATAGGACAAATAGAAGAAAAGGCTTCTAAAGAAGAAGATAAAGTTTTGATTTTAGAAAATATAGATCATCAAACTCTAATTCTTTTGGAAACTAAAATTGAAGAATTGCCAGGTTTTGAAATAGAGAAAAGAGCTATTAGAGAATACAAAAATGGTAAAACCTTTTCTCATATTATAGGTTATATAGGAAAAATAACTTCAGAAGAATTAGAAGAAAATTCTCAGGATTATTCCTTTTTGGATTTCACGGGAAGAAGTGGAATTGAGAAGTCTTATGAGAGAGAACTGAAGAAAAGATCGGGGAAAGTCAGAGTAGAGAGAGATGCTTTAGGAAACGTAATTTCAAAAGAAATTATTTCTCTACCAGAATCGGGGAATAGTTTAAAATTATGGATTAAAGCTGATCTTCAAAAAAAAATAGAAGATCTGTTGAAGAAAAAACTTGAAGAAGTCGGTTCTCAAAAAGCTGTGGCTGTAGCTTTAAATCCCAATAATGGAGGGGTACTAAGTTTAGTTAGCATTCCCAGTTTTGATAATAATTTGTTTTCTAATAGTAAAGAAAAATCAGAAGAAATTTCGAAACTTTTATCAGACACCCAGGAGCCCCTCTTTAATCGAGTTATTTCGGGTCAATATGCTACAGGTTCTACAATAAAACCTTTAATAGCAACAGCAGCTTTAGAAGAAAATATAATTTCTCCTCAGAAAACTATAAATTGTAAAGGGAAAATAACTATTCCTCACAGATACGACCCTGAGATTGCTTATGAATACCATGATTGGACCACTCATGGTATAACTGATCTTAGAAAAGCTATTGCCGAATCCTGTAATGTTTATTTTTATACCATAGGAGGTGGATATAAAGACCAGGAAGGATTGGGCCCTCCTAAAATTAAAGAATATCTTAAGCTTTTTAATTGGGGAGAGAAAACCGGCATTGACATACCGGGAGAAAATAAAGGATTTATACCTTCTCCTAACTGGAAAAAAGAAGCAAAGGGTGAAGCATGGTGGGATGGCGATACTTATAACCTTTCTATTGGCCAAGGAGATATGGCTATAACTCCTCTTCAGGTGGCGACATCTTTTGTGGCTATAGCCAATGGAGGAACTTTGTATCAACCTCAGTTAGTTAAGGCAATTATAGATAGCACAACCAACGAAGAAAAAGAAATTTCAGCCAAAGTTATAGCTGAAGGATTTGTAGATTCAGAAAATCTCCAAGTAGTTAAAGAAGGAATGAGAGAAGCTGTTACTGGAAGAGGAGCCTCTCAGGCCTCAGCTGTTTCATTAAATTCTTTGCCTATAGCTGTTTCGGCTAAAACAGGAACAGCTCAAACTCCAAAATCTAATTATTATCATAATTGGATAACAGTATTTGCTCCTTATGAAGATCCAGAAATTATTTTAACTATTATGATAGAAGATGTTAAAGATGTTCAAGCTGCAGTTTTACCTGTAGCAAAAGAAATTTTACAATGGTATTTCAATAATAAATGATTATTCCTTTTTTCTTCGTTTTTTATCAAGAGAGGATTTGTGATATAATTTTTATATGATAGAGAAAAAAGCTAAAAAAGAAAAAATTAGGACTAGGTTTGCTCCTTCTCCTACAGGGTTTTTACATATTGGATCTATTAGAACTGCTCTTTTTAATTATCTTTTTTCTAAGAAGAATATGGGTAGTTTTATTTTGAGAATAGAAGATACAGATATTGAAAGGTCAGAAAAAAGGTTTGAAGAGGATATAATAGAGAACTTAGAATGGCTGGGGCTTGATTGGGACGAAGGACCTATAAAAAGTCAGAAGTATATAGGGGAATATGGGCCTTATAGGCAAAGTGAAAGAAAGGAAATTTACAAGAAATATTTAGAAAAACTTTTAGAAGAAAAAAAAGCTTATTACTGTTTTTGTACCAAAGAAGAATTGGAAGCTAAAAAGCAAGAGCAAATGAGCAGGGGATTACCTCCACGCTATAATGGGAAATGCGCCAAGCTTTCAGAAAAAGAAGTAGAAAAAAATCTTAAACAAGAAAAAGAATATATTATAAGATTTAAAATCCCAGCAGAAAATATTGAATTAGACGATATAATTCGGGGTAGGGTAGAGTTTGACACAGGTTTGATGGGAGATATTGCTATTGCCAAAGATTTAGAAGCTCCTTTGTATAATTTTGTAGCTGTGGTAGATGATTATGAAATGAAAATTAGCCATGTAATAAGAGGAGAAGATCATTTATCTAATACTCCAAAACAGATTCTTTTACAAAAAGCCTTAGGTTTTCCTCATCCCAAATATGCTCATTTGCCTTTAATTTTAGGACCCGATAAAAGCAAGCTTAGCAAAAGGCATGGAGTTGGTTCTGTTTTAGAATATAGAAAAGAAGGTTATCTTCCAGAGGCTTTGATTAATTTTTTAGCATTCTTGGGATGGAATCCCGGGACAGAAAGAGAAGTTTATTCTTTGAATGCTTTAATTAAAGATTTCTCTTTGGATAAAGTTCAAAAATCAGGAGCTATATTAAATTTCAAGAAGTTAGATTCTCTAAATGGCTTTTATATTCGTCAAAAGTCATTAGATAAATTAACAGAACTTTGTCTTCCTTTTTTGGTAAAAACAGGTTTGATTATACCAGAATTTGAAACTCAGGAAAGAATTCCCAGTCTAACAGGATATTTTGGCAGAGAAATAGTTCAAAAAGATTTTATTGTTAAAGAAACAAAAGAAAAAATTAGTTTTGATTATTTAAAAAAGATTGTAGCTATATATCAAGAGAGACTAAAAAAACTTTCCGAGATACCCGATTTAGTAGATTTCTTTTTTAAAGAAAGGCTGGAATATAATAAAGACTTATTAAAATGGAAAGATATGACAGATAAAGAACTTGAGCTTTCTCTTGACAAGATTAAAGAATTATTGTGTAAAATAGAAGACTGGAATAAAGAAAGGCTAGAGAAAGTTATAGTAGAAGAAGCTGAGAACTTTGCTTCTAATATTAATAAAGGTCAGAATAGGGGATACCTGCTTTGGCCTATGAGGGTAGCTTTAACTGGAAGGGAATCTTCGGCCGGACCTTTTGAGGTTGCAGCTATTTTAGGAAAAAATAAAAGCTTAAAAAGGGTAGAGGAAGCTCTTAAAAGATTGTGAAAAAGACTATTTTAATACTAATTTTAATCAATATTCTGTTTTTAAGTCCTGTTTTTTCTTTAGCTCAAAAAAATATTTCTCAAGCCCCAGAGAGTTTTGAAGAAGCTGAATCTTTAGGGAGAAAGTTTATAGAAAACCTGCCTCAAATAGCAAAAGAAGGCTTTAAAGATCTAATAAGCTGGATTAAGAAAATTTGGACATCCCATGTTTTTCCAGGTTTAAAATGGATTTGGCATAAGTTAATTTCTTTTCTAGATATAAATGTAGAAGAAAGAAAACCCGCTATTAAAGAAGAGTTTAAAAAAGAGAAAGAAGAAATAAAACAGGAGATTCCCCGAGTTGGTGAGTCTCTATGGAAAAGATTTAAGGAATTAATAAAGTAGTTCTTTTTTTTATCATTTTTCTACTTGACAGGCCCTAGGGGAGTAGATTATTATAGAATAAGAAGTGTCGAACAATATAGAAAAACGGACACTTTGAGAAGAGGTCTAAAAAGGTTCTCTAAATAACCCTTATATAAAAAAAACAGTGAAATTTAATGTTTTAATATGAAAAAATCAGATAGATCAATTACTAGTTATATAAATGACTTTTTAGACTATTGTGAAGTTGAAAAAGGTTTGTCAGAAAATACTCAAAGGAATTATAAAAAATATCTCCAAAAATTTATTTACTGGCTGAAGGAAACAAATAAAGAAAATCTTAAACCTCATGAGCTAACTTCTGAAGATATTTGGAATTACCGCCTATTTTTATCACGATATAAGGGTAATAAAAACAAGGGATTGAAGAAAATTACCCAAAACTACTATTTAATCGCTCTGAGAGCCCTTCTAAGCTATTTTTCTACCAGAGATATAGTTTGCCTCCCTTCTGATAAAATATCTCTTCCCAAAGATGCTAAAAAAGAAAAAACAGTAAAATTTCTTAATTTAGAACAAATTAAAAAACTTTTAGAGGTTTCAAACACTAGAACCAAAATTGGCTTGAGGGACAAGGTAATTTTGGAAACATTATTTTCTACAGGTTTAAGAGTTGCAGAATTGGTAGCTTTAAATCGAGAACAATTTCAAAACATCAGAAATAAAAAAGATTTAGAGCTCAGTATTATTGGTAAAGGTGATTATCCTAGAACTATTTATTTTTCGGAAAGAGCTTTATCTTGGCTTAAAAAATATTTAGAAACCCGTGAAAATAAAGAGAAACCTTTGTTTATTCATTATAGATCTAGAAAAAATACTTCTCCTCGTTTAACTGCTCGTTCTATAGAAAGAATAGTTAAAAAATATTCAATAAAAGCTGGGATTCCAGTATTTACCACTCCTCACACATTGAGACATTCTTATGCCACGGACTTACTTACTCAAGGAGTAGATTTGAGAATTATTCAAGAATTTCTTGGCCATAGAAGTATTACCAGTACTCAAATATATACTCATGTAACTAGTAAACGTTTAAGGGACATACATCGTAAATATCATAGTGGTAGAAATTTATAATAAGTACATCCTTAGAAAAATGTCGCACAATAATAAAGCCCCTTGGATTTGTTTCCAAGGGGCTCTGCTTATTCGGTTTTTTTGGGGTCTGTAAAGCACCTACGGCCAAGGCATATCAGTCCTTTCTCTGTTTGTCGGCTTGGCCGACCATTCGGCCAGTCAGTGTCGTTGGCGCCGGCGTTGGTGATCAGTCATAACGATGGTACAGGTACTGCTGCTCGCGGCCAATCATGATAGTTTACCTCCTTTCTGTGGCTGTGGGTTCTTATTGACTTCTCTACTAAAACCTCTATTAGAATTATAGCATAGTATAAAAATCTTGTCAAGGCTTTTTGGTTAGAATTCTACTTTCCAATTATTCTTTGGTTTAAACTTTTTCTTTGTAAGCTTGGCTTTTTTTATTTTTCCCAGTATAAAAGAACCACAATGATTGTCTTTACTGCCTACGGTAAAAGCGTTTAAAATATGACCCGGTCTTATTCTATCTTCCCCATAGATTAAGTGCTCCCCTTCCAAACCTATATCCGTACTTAAACTGTAGGGCTCTATTTTTCTCCAACCCTCTGGCGTATTTTCTGTTTTAGGATAATAAATTTCTACTGTTTCTTTTTCAGAAGCGGCTGTAGCTATAATTTTTAGAATATCTTTAAAATCCATAAATTTTTTTGATTTTACCTCTCCCCTATTTCATTATTATCTACTTTAGCAGAAAATCCATTTTATCAGAAATTTTTCTAAATAAAAAAGCCATTGAAACAACAGCTTTTTTACTTGATCCTACACCCTTGACTAAAGTGTAAAACTGATAATTTTTTTAAATAATTTACTCTTCATCGTCTAAATCTTCATCGTAATCCCCTTCTTCCTCATTATAGTTTTCCTCATCTTCATTATTTTCTTCTTCGTCATCTAAAAAACTATCTTGAACCTCCTCAAATTCGTCTAAGGTGGAAGATATTTTTTCTTTCATTTAATATTCTCATTAAGATTAAACTTCTTAAGAAGTTTAATCTTAACTTTCTTTATTTTTTTAGCCTATGAGGCCTACAGTTTTGGGAGACTAGCCCGCTTTAAACTGTTAAAAATAATTGTATATTACTCAAAATCTTTGTCAACCCTA
>CAZFHD010000016.1:0-9888 GCA_964518455.1 uncultured Candidatus Saccharibacteria bacterium
TTTAAAAAATATTGAGCAAGAAAAAAAGGTTTTCTGAAAGAAAACCTAATTGCCAAAGGTAGTAATTTCAATGCTTTGTTATCTTCCAGCATACCTTCTCTGAGAACCCGCCACTAGCCTATACCTCATGACCAAACAAGCTTAATTCAATACTATCTGGGCATAGCCCAAAGTTTGTTATGGTGTGAGGGTTTATCTAACTACCTTTTCTTAACACCCAAATAATAGAGAAAATTGCCAAACCGGCTAAAAGCCAAATATACCATCTTTTAGCTAAATATTTTAAGAAAAGCAATCCTGCGGCAGCAATTCCCTGTTTTTCCTCTTGTCCTTTTTCTCCAAAGGTCAAAACAACAGAATCTGTAGAAGAAAGACCCTTAGCTTCAACTTTTCCTAACAGCTCCGCTCCCTCCCCGGTTTCTCCTGCTTTTCCTTTAAAAGTTATAGTTTTAACAACATCCGGTTCAATTGAATCTATTTCTATCCCTTTTCTAATATCTCCGCTAATAGAATCACCGTCTATTTTAAGCTCATTTTTATAATCTATGCCTGAAGGGATTTCTGCTTTGACAAAAACATCCTCTGCTATCTCAGCTCCGCTATTAACTACTACAAAAAGAAAACTAAGCTCCTCTCCGGTTTTTGAAGCAAGAGATGTTTTCCATTCTGTCATATCAGATATTTTTCCAAAAGCTGAAATAATTACAGCTGAACAATCTTCTGAGCAGGAACATTTATCTTCCTGACAATTACAAGCCTCATCTCCGCAATGTTCACAATTCTGGCAATAATCCTCAGTTCCTAAATCACAAGTTGAACCATCGCATCTTAAGTTATTGAAACAAGCATTATTTTCACACCCATCAGCAGTACAGGCGTTATCATCCAAACACTCTTGGTATTTATCTTGTTTTAAACCATTAGAATCATACCAATAGAGATCATCGTCATAACATCTTCTATTACTATATTTATAATAACTGGGCGGGCTGTAAACACAATTAGAATTATACTGACAGGCAGAATTTCCTATTCTACAAACTTCACTGGTAGAACAAGAATCTGTTATCTGCCAACTAGCCCAGGAAGTCCAATTACCCCAGTTTCCATTACATTGACTATTATCTCCTGAACAATATTTAAATTTGGATTTTTTTCTTTCTCCAACATCACTGCCACAACCTGTCCCCCAAGGACAGCCATATTGGCTCTGAGTTTCTACATCACATATAGTGCTAGAGGATTTGTAATGACATCCATCACAACAAGATCCGGAAGAACATTCGCATTCTCTAACACATTCACCGCCGCTACAGATTTCATCTGAATCACACCTTTCTACAAGATCTCTGTCTGTATAAGAGTTTGAGTAACAAGAATCATCGGAACATCCTTTGTTATAACAAGTTCTTTTTTTGTAAACATCGCCTCCGGAACAATAAGTTGAACTCCAGTTATTACAGTAATCTGATCCGCAATCCTGATATTTGCTTTCTCTGTCGCCATCCCCATCAAACCAATAAACATCATCATTCCAGCAATCTAAGTAATCTTCCTCTTCTTCTACACATTGACCGTTGTCACAAACTTCGCCTCTATCTCCACAATCTCTATAATCTTCCCAAAAACTTTCTTCATAACAAGAAGCGTTCCGACAACCCCTTTCTATTTTTTCTCTCTGAACATAATCGCCTGAGCAACGATAATTGTCAGTCCATCTATCTGAACCGCATTCTTGATATTTTTCTTTTCTTTGGCCGTGCATGTCAAACCAGTAATAAAATGTCCGGCTGTAATCATAAAACCAATAAACGTCATCTTCCCAGCAAGCTAAATAATCGGGCTGATGAGATTGGGAGGGTTGGTGAATAGACAAATTTATCTGAGAAGATCCAGCAGTTGGAACATCACAAATATAGGAAGCGTTAACACTTCCTATAAAAAGGATTCCTAAAACTATAAACAAAAGATAACTTACAATTTTTACCTTATTTATTTCCATATTCCACACCCTAATACAAAAAGAGTTTTTTGTCAAGGGGCAAACAAAAAACCCAGGGATTCTGGGTTTTGTGGCGGCCCCATGGGGAATCGAACCCCAATTACTTGATTGAAAATCAAACGTCCTAACCGTTAGACGATGGGGCCTAACATTCTTTAAACTTTAACTTAAAAATTGAAAAAAATCAAGCATTGTGTAACATATAACTTATAATCTATAAAGTTTTAAGTTCCAAGTTTCAAGTTATATGAATATCTTAGCAATAGAAACCAGTTGTGACGATACTTGTGTTTCAGTAATTAAAGCTTCAGATAAAAAGAAGTTTAATTTTGATATCCTCTCTAATATTGTTTCTTCCCAGGTGGAAGTTCACAGGAAATGGGGAGGAGTATATCCTGCTTTAGCAAAAAGAGAACATCAAAATAATTTAGTTTCTGTGCTGGAAAAGGCATTAAGAAAAGCAAGAATGCTTAAAAAGTCAGGAGTCCAGTTTAAAAATAAAAATTTAAAAAAAATATTAGAAAGAGAAGAAAGGCTTTATCAAGAATTAGAAAAATTCTTTAAAAAGTATCAAAAACCAGAAATTGATTTGATAGCTGTTACTATAGGGCCGGGATTAGAACCTTGTTTATGGGTTGGAGTAAATTTTGCAAAAGCGCTTTCCTGTGCCTGGCAAATACCTGTTGTTCCTGTTAATCATATTGAAGCCCATATTCTTTCTAATTTGGTTTCGGGAGAAAAGATTTCCTTCCCTGCGATTTCTCTAATTGTATCTGGCGGGCACACCCAAATAATTTTAGTAAAGGAATTTGGCAAGTATAGAATTCTGGGTGAAACAAGAGACGATGCGGCTGGTGAGTGTTTTGACAAAACAGCAAGGATTTTAGGATTAGGATATCCTGGAGGACCTGAAATTGCCAAAATGGCAAAAAAGGGCAAAGCCAAACTACCAAGGCCGATGCTCAATACAAAAGATTACGATTTCAGTTTTTCTGGTTTGAAAACTGCTGTTCTGTATAATTTTAAAAAACAGCCAGTCAAGGTTAGAAAAAGTAAAAAATATATTCAAGAAATGTGTTATGAGATTCAACAGGCAATAATTGATGTTTTAATTAAAAAAACTATTAAGGCAGCAAAAAATTACAAAGCAAAAACAGTAATTTTAGGAGGAGGCGTGACAGCTAATAAAGAATTACGGAAACAGCTCGGAGAAAAAATTAAAAAAGAAATGCCTAAAACCAAACGCCTAATACCCAATACTCAATTATGTACTGATAACGCAGTAATGGCAGGAATAACAGGATATTTTAACCGGATGAAAGGAAAAGCAAAAAGTTGGCAGAAAATTAGGGCAGAGGCGAATTTGAGGATAGGTTAAAACTCTAAATTGGATTTAGGAATCAGGATTTTTGTGTTAAAATAAACTTATATGAACCTATCTAAAGTCTACAACCCTAAAAAAGTTGAAGATAAGATTTATCGGCTTTGGGAAAAGTCGGGGTTTTTTAATCCAGACAAGCTTCCTAAAAGACACAAAAAACCCTACACTATTGTCATCCCGCCACCAAATGTTACTGGCGAGCTTCATATGGGCCATGCCTTGAATACAATAATTCAAGATATTTTAATCCGCCAAAAAAGAATGCAAGGATTTAAAACCCTCTGGCTTCCTGGAACAGACCATGCTGGAATTGCTACTCAAAACGTAGTTGAAAAAAAACTAAAAAAGGAGAGTAAAACTCGTTTTGATTTAGGCCGAGAAAAATTTACCAAAGAGGTCTGGAAATGGAAAGAGAAATACGGAAACATTATTTTAAATCAATTTAAAAAATTAGGGGCTTCCTGCGACTGGTCAAGAACCAGGTTTACTATGGACAAAGAATATGCTGAAGCTGTAAAAAAAGCGTTCCTGCATTATTATAAAAAAGGGTGGATTTATCGAGGCGAACGAACCATTAACTGGTGCCCTCGCTGTTCAACCAGTCTTTCAGACCTCGAGATTGAGTACAAAGAAGAACCGGCAAAACTTTATTACATAAAATACGGCCCTATTACAATTGCAACAGTTCGGCCAGAAACAAAATTAGGCGACACAGCAGTAGCTGTAAATCCGAAAGACCCCAGGTATAAGAAATATATTGGTAAAATCATAACCATTAAAACTGTTCTGGGACCGGCTAAGATGAGGGTCATTGGAGACAGATCGGTTAATATAAGTTTCGGTACGGGCGCTATGAAGGTAACACCTGCTCATGATCTTCATGATTTCGAATTGGGCGAAAAGTATAACCTGGAAAAGAAACAAGTAATCGGTCCTGATGGACGGATGACAAAATTATCAGGTAAATATGCTGGGATGACAGTAATAGAAGCTAGAAAGCAAATTATAGAAGATATGAAAAAAATTGGAATTTTAGAAAAAGCTGAATCATACACCCATAATATTGCCCGCTGCTACAGATGTAATACTATTCTTGAGCCAATTCTTTCTAAGCAGTGGTTTCTGAAAATGAATCAATTAGCCAAGATGGCTGAAAAACCTGTTAAACAAGGTAAAATAAAGTTTCATCCTAAGAACTTTGAAAAGCCCTATTTTAATTGGTTAAAGAATGTAAGGGACTGGTGTATTTCCCGCCAAATCTGGTGGGGCCATAAAATCCCTCTTAAAGGAGAAAAAGATGTTTTAGATACTTGGTTTAGTTCTGCTCTTTGGCCTTTTGCCGCTTTGGGTTGGCCCGCCTCTGCCCCCGCCTCCGCTAAAGCTACGGCGGGCGAGAAGGCTACGGCGGGCAAAGCCCAAAAAAATAAAAAATCTGACTTAGAAATGTATTATTCAACTGACATTCTTTCCACTGCCCGGGATATTATAAATCTTTGGGTTGCCAGAATGATTTTTTCTGGAATGGAATTTACAAAAAAAATCCCTTTCAAAGATGTTTATATCCACGCTACTGTCTTGACTAAAGAAGGAAAAAGAATGTCAAAGTCCTTGGGAACCGGCATTGACCCGACAAAACTAATTGAAGAATATGGTTCAGATGCTACTCGGTTTGGAATTGCTTACCGGATTATGGAAGGACAGGATATAAGGTTCGTTATAGATAATATTATTATGGGTAAAAAATTCTGTAATAAAATATGGAACGCCAGCCGATTTGTTTTAGAACAAATCGGAATTTCCAATTGCAACCCTACGGGGAGTCTCACGCTTCGCACGATCCAGCAGTTTTCAATTTCCAAACCCAAAGAAAAAAATTTAACCATAATAGATAAAAAAATACTGAAACAATTAGACAAGACAACAAGATCAGTTAACAGAGACTTAGAGAAATATCAATTTGGAAAAGCAGCCCATACTCTATATGATTTTTTCTGGCATGATTTTTGCGACGAATATATAGAGAAATTTAAAAGTCAAAAGTCAAAAGTCAAAAGTCAAAAAGTTATTATTTATGTGCTTGTAGCCTCTTTAAAACTCTTACATCCTTTTATTCCTTTCATCACAGAAGAAATTTATCAAACCCTTCCTATTAAAAATAAGAAATCCTGTATAATGATAGAAGAGTGGCCTACTCTTAGTAGTTAATACTTATATGGTTTATCCCATTGCTATCTTTTTTGGTCTTGCCCCCAGTTTTATATGGCTTTTGTTTTTCCTCAAAAAAGATGCTCATCCCGAATCAAACCAAATGATTCTTAAAATCTTCTTTTATGGAATGGCTATAGCTTTAGTGGCAGCCTTCGTAGAACTGGGAGTTATGGCTTTATTCCAAGGAGAACTAACTTTCTGGCAAGGGATTTTTTACGGTTTTATAGGAATAGCATTAACGGAAGAAATTTTAAAATACTTAGTAGTCAGAAGAAAAATACTACACAATTCTGCCTTTGATGAACCTACAGACGCTATCCTTTATATGATTATTGCAGGCCTGGGCTTTGCCGCCTTGGAAAATATCCTAATACTAACAGGGCTCGGAGAAGGTTTTCCCTACTTTGACACTATAACAACCTCTATTGTCAGATTCGTTGGAGCTACTTTCTTACATGCTTTGGCTTCGGGAACCCTGGGTTTCTTTTTAGCTCTTTCCATTTTTTATACAAAAAAGAGAATAGGATTAATTTTAACAGGTATTTTCTTGGCTACTCTATTGCACGGTCTCTATAATTTATTTATAATAAAAGCAGGAACAAATCTTAGCTGGATAATACCTCCTTTAATTCTTCTTGTCTTTCTTGCCTTTTTCGTCTCTTTCGGTTTTAAAAAGGTTAAAAAAATGGCAAGTATATGTAAAATAACATGACATCATTTTTAGATAAACTTAAAAAAGGAATGGATGTAGACGAAGAAAACATCAAAGAAATTATGGAAGAAGATTCTTCCAAAAAATCAGAAGAAACACCAGAAAAACCTTCTGCTCCTTCTGTTGTTCTTACCTCAGCTAAAACTTTAAAAAAGAAAAGTAGGAAAAAGAAAAAGAAAAGTAAAAAATCTGAAACAAAACTAGAAGAAAAGAAAACTATTAAAGTTCACCCTGTTAAATCCGCCAAAGGCGATGCGGAGCAATTTAACAGAGTGAAAAAAGAAATATCTAAAAAAGAAGATTCGGATAAGGGATGGTTTGAACCAGAAGGCCAATTAACAGTAGATGTTTACGAAACAGATAAAGATATTACCATCCAGTCGGCAATTGCCGGAATAAAACCTGAAGATTTAGATATTACATTTGAAAATGACATGATTATTATAAAGGGAAAGAGAGAAAAAGAATCCCAAGAAGAAACTAAAAACTATTTTTATCAAGAATGCTACTGGGGATATTTTTCAAGAGAAATTATTTTACCTAAAGAAGTAGATTCTTCCAGAGCTAAAGCTACAATGAAAGAGGGAATACTAACTATAACTATTCCCAAAATTGAAAGAAAAAAGAAAAGAAAAATATCGGTGGAATCAAAAGAAGAATAGAATCAGATTTAACAAAAACTAAAACAGCCCGCCCAGGGCGGGCTGTTTTTTTATGCTCCCGGCAGGATTCGAAAGAGTTGCCCCGACTTCGTCGGACGTAGCCAACTACGACGGGCAAAGGCCGAAGGGTTTGCCTTCGCAAATCGGGAAGTCAGGTTCTTCACACACCAAGAATAAATAAAATCTTAATATTCCTAAAGAATATTTCGATTATATATGCTCCCGGCAGGATTCGAACCTGCAACCCCGAAGGGATGTGGTCCTAAACCACACGCGTGTTCCATTTTCGCCACAGGAGCAAATCAAAATATCTAACTATATTATACTCTAAAAACTTAAAAAATCAACTTTTAAAACAAAACCGCCCTTTAAAAAAGGGCGGCTTTATATTCTAAAATTTCCTAAGTTTTAATCCATAACTATTTGCCCTACTAACATTACCAAACCTTTTGCCACAAATCCTACTAAAACTCCAATCAAGGCATACATTACAAAATCTCTGGCTCTTTTTGTTTTATCCGGATCACCCACTGCTGTGACAAAGAAATAACCTGCTATAATAATAAATATTGCAGCTACAATCAATAAAATAGCAAAAAGCCAATCAGCAATGTTATCTAAAGTATCTAGTATATCAACCGTGGGAGCTCCTGAAGGAGCGCCTCCACCTCCCCAGTCCCACAAATCACCCCAACCAGCTAAAACCATAGTAGGCATTAACACAAGAGAAACTAATAAAATTGAACTTAATAAAGTTTTTTTCATTTTTCTAAATTATAGGTCTTATATTATTTTACCTAACCGACCTTTGTGTATTTTAACTTAAATTACAAATCAGTCAATTATTTAAGAGGTTGTATCCCAATAACATCTTTCAACAAAACAACTAATCCCTTAGCGGAAAAAAGAATAAGCAAACCAATCAAGGTCCAGATTATTATTTCTTTGGCTTTTTCTATTTTTGCCGGATCTCCTGCCGCTGTGACAAAATAAAATCCAGCTACTATCAACATAATAGTTGCAATCGGAGGACCTAAATAAAAAGCCAGAAAAGTAATTATGGCGTCTAATAAAGATCCAAAGCTCTCATGAATTAGAGGATTAGGAATTCGCACAGTAGTAGCCTCAGCTAAAGAAACAATACCTAAAACAAAAATCAGGGAAAGAGCTAATATTTTAAAAATGTATGACTTCATTTTTTTTATTATACTACTTTGAAAGAAAATCAACAACTACTTATTAAATATTAAGCCATAATGATATTTTCCTGATTCAAACTGTTCTTCTAATTTTAACCCCCTTTCTTCTGCTATTTTTTTTACATCACCAGCTGAAACTCTCCCCTGTTCTGGACCCTTTGAAACTTTGGGTTTCCAATCTATAATTAAAAGTTTTCCTCCTTGTTTAAGCACTCTTTCAGCTTCTGTTATTATAGCATTTTTATCCCCTGCTTGAAAAAGAATATTAACAATTAGAACTAAATCTACGCTTCCGGGACCCAAGGTAGAACCTTCAGGTTTTTCCACATCACCTCTAATAATTCTAACATTAACTATATTTTCTAATTGAGTTCTGCTTTTCAAAGCAGAAAGAGGTTCTTTTTGAATATCAATAGCATAAACCAAACCTTCGTCTAATCTTTTGGCTAAAGGAATAGTAAAACCTCCGGAACCACAACCAAACTCTGCAGCCGTCATATCTTCTCTTAATTCCAGTTTATTTAGAATTTCCTCTAAATCTAAAAAATTATCCATAAAAATTTCAATTTAAAGCGAAGATTTGTTAAATTATTAAGTTAATTTCTTATTAGATACAAGCTACAGAAGCTACTTTATCCCCCAGAGCCAATCTCATTACCTTCACCCCTTGGGTCGCTCTACTAGTTTTAGGAATATAAGAAATCATTGTTCTAATTACTTGCCCTTTTTGAGATATAACTATCAGGTCTGTTTCTTCGCCAGATAAAACTCTGGAAGCTACAATTTCTCCTGTTTTGGAAATAATCTTTGCTGTTTTAATTCCGCTTCCTCCTCTTCCCTGGGGTTTGTATTTATCCAAACTGGTCTGTTTACCATAACCGTTTTCTGTAATTACCAAGAAAAATCTCTCCTCTTTCTTTTTCTTGTCAGGTTTTACAATCACATCCATCCCTACAACCTTATCGTCCTTTTTTAACCTAATAGCTTTTACCCCGGAGGCAGGCCTTCCCATAGACCTTAAGTCCTTCTCGTTGAATCTAATGGACTGCCCATTCTTGGTAGCCACAATAATTTCGTTGTCTCCTGTGCTTTTTGATACTTTCTTTAAAGCATCACCCTTTCTAAGCTTTATAGCAATTAAACCAGATCTCCTGACATTCTTGAATTCATCAAGAGCTGTCTTCTTTATTATACCATTATCTGTAATCATTATTAAGTTTTCAATGCCTTTTTCTTTATCTTCTTTTCCTAAAGTCAATAAAGACAATACCTTTTCTTCAGAAGAAAGCTCCAAAAAATTAAGAATACCTCTTCCCCTGGCCACCCTTGAGCCCGAAGGAATTTCATAAGCTGCCGTACTGAAAACTTTTCCAGAGTCAGTAAAGAAAAGCAAAGAATCGTGGGTATTGGCTATAAGAGAATGCTCTACAATATCATCTTGCAGGGTTTTCATTCCCATAATTCCTTTTCCTCCTCTTTTCTGAATTTTATAAACAGAAGGCTCAACTCTCTTTATATATCCTCCTTTGGTTAAAGTAATAACAGTTTCTTCTTGAGGAATTAAATCCTCTTCTGCTATTTCCCCTAATTTTTGAACATTGGCTTTAGTCTTTCTTTCGTCGCCAAAAATTTCTTTAACTTCTTTTAATTCTTTCTTAACTATTCCTTTAATTCTCGCTTTGCTCTTTAAAATAGCTTCAAATTCTTTAACTTTAATTTTAAGT
>CAZFHD010000017.1:0-9347 GCA_964518455.1 uncultured Candidatus Saccharibacteria bacterium
GTTTTAGATAGCGGTGATGGGATTAATGGTATCTTGACTTATAAAGTTAAGAACCCAACTTTTGAGTTTGAATTTAAAGGAACAGCTCCATTAAAAAACCAAAATTATGTCTTAGCTGCTGGATGGAAAGCTAATGGCGCAGGATTTGATGTTGATACAAAGTTAGGAACTGGCACAACTGATGGAAGTGGAAGTATAACGATCCCAGGAGATGTAGAACTTGGCAAAGATATGAAAGATGTAAAGGTTTGGTTAGTTCCTGAAGAGAATTGGACAGATGGAACTGGAATGAACTGGTTTAATTGGCCTACTTGCGTTCCTGATTTCCTTTGGGAGACCGGTTTGATTTGGTACGAGGACACTGGTATCTAAGTAATCTAAGAAGTATTGGATAATGCTGGTGGGAGGCCCGACCTCCTACCAGCTGAGTCCAGTATGAAAGTATGAAAAAGATACTTATTAGTATTAGTATTATTGGAATTGTTGCAGTGATTGCTATTGGCGGAACTATTGCTTATTTCAGCGACACCGAAACCAGCACGGGGAATACCCTTACTGCTGGGATTTTAGATTTGAAAATAAAAGATGGAGATGAAAGTTGGGGCGATGGAGTGGTTGGAACTTGGACAGCTGAAGACGTAAAGCCTGGAGATAAATATGACTTTTTGGTGCCAATGGCTTTACTCTCCAAAACCTATGACAGCATAGGTGCTGACCATTTAGAAATTACCTGCGATTATAGCGTGGAAGAAGAAGATCCCTGTTTAGAATCAGATATGGACTGCGAGACAAATTTGCATCCAGAGGAAATGGCAAAAGAAATGTTAATTACCAGATGCGTTTACAGGGATGATACTTGCATAAACTGCTTAACAGGAAAAGAATATGATGGTTATGATACAGGGAATCAGGTTTGCACTGGAATTGAGTTAGGGCAAAGTGACGATTGGAAAATAGAAGACCAGAATAGTGATGGAAAAATCAGCTTTTATGATTTGAATCAGGATAAACTTGATAATTTGCCGCCAGTTCCTAATACTCCGTTTTATTATTTTGAGATGGGAGTTAAATTCGCCGAAACTGCTGGCAATGATTTTCAGGGCGATATTTTCAGCTTGGATATGATTTTCACTCTCAATCAGGATGCTTCACAATAAGCGTTTCCTTGTGGCGCTTGAAGCTTTTTCGTTCCCTTCTTTTTGCATCCGTGTAAAAGGAGGGGACCATAAAGGTTTTGAGGACAATGAAGATTTTTAAAATAATATATTACATCGTTATTGCTTTTATTGGGTTGGTTGCGGTTTTGCTTGTAGTTTCGGTTTTTCCGATTACCGGGAATTTTAAGGTGAAAATTGTTCAGTCGGGTTCAATGCAGCCGGCAATCAAAATGGGAAGCATAGTTGTTGTAAAGCCGGTAGTTGATTATAAAATTGGCGATGTTGTTACTTTCGGCAGGGCAACTAAGCTTAATGAGCCGATTACTCACCGAATTTATGATATTAAAGTTGTTGGCGGCGAACCCCGTTATATTACCAAAGGCGACGCCAATAACGCGCCAGACCAGAGGGAGATTTCCCAGAGAGAGATTATCGGCAAAGTTCTATTTGATATTCCTTATTTGGGTTATGTGGTAGATTTTGCTCAAAAGCCCATTGGTTTTAGTTTAATAATTATCATTCCAGCTCTTGTTATTATTTTTGACGAAGCAAGAAAAATTTACAATGAAATCAAAAAGAAAAAAGAAAATAGATAATGGTATAAGTTATAACTTAGATTTTGATTTAACATTTTTGACTGTGCATAATATAAAGAAACCTATTTTGAGAATAGTGGTGCTTTTGATAATTGTCGGCCTTAATTGGGCTGGGATCTCGGATATTGGCGAAACTTTTGCCTATTTTAATGATACTGAAAATGCTACTGGAAATACTTATCAAGCCAGCACCTTGGATTTTTCTCTAAGTTCAAGTGGTAATTTTTTACCTCCGGTTACACCCAATCAAAATTCAGGCCGAACTATTAATATTGTGAATGACGGCAGTTTAGAATTTCAATATGATATTGAACTTGATGTTGTTTCTATTGATAGTGATTTGTGTGATGGGTTAAATTTAGCGATGTCGTTGGAAAACGGCACCAGTACACCAATATATTCTGGTAATTTAGCAGATTTTGATGTGGCGACATCTACTTTGGCTGTTTCAGCTGCAGGTACTTTGGAAGTTGAAATTTCATTAGACAGTAAGGAAATTAGTCGTTGGCATAAAACCTGTGATTTTAATATAACGGTCAATGCTTGGCAAAGTGATTTTACTAGTTCTGGTCAAGGTTTTTCTGATACTGAAACAATACATAATAGGGTAATAAGTGGCAATTGGGGCGTTGTTTTGAATGAAGTTTTAGCTAATCCTGATGGTTATGATAACGCTCCTATGCCCGGCGGCGAATGGATAGAATTGTATAATAATGATGATTTAGATATAAATGTTAATGGTTGGGTAGTTTATGATGAAGATGGCAATGAACTTTATATTACATCTGAAAACACTAATACAGGTGATACTATTGTGTCGGCTAATGGCTGGCTAGCAGTTTATCGTAATGGCGATAGTGATTTTGATTTAAATAATGATGGTGATTCTATTCGCTTTTATGATGGTTATCCGGCAGTGAGCTCAAATTTAATAGATGAATATACTTATACTATTCCAAAACCAGAAGGATATTCTTATGCTCGTATTCCGGATGGTACTGGTAATTGGGTTGACCCAATTCCAACACCTGGCGGACCAAATAGATTAGAGCCATTTGGCGTCTCTGATTTATTTGCAATTGGAAGAACCTCAGGCCAGGAAGAAATTTCAGTTGATGACTTGGTTGAGACAGGATTGATAGAAATCGCTACACCAGCATTAGAAGGAACAGTAGAAATACCTGAATCCATTCTTGAAACAACCACTCCTTCTACAAGAGAGACGATAGTTATGGAAGAGGAACCCGCCGAAAGTCCTGTTGACAATCAGGTAAGCGGGGAAGAAGAACCCGTTGAAGGAACTGGTGAAGAAGAAGAGATTGTAGATGAAATTCCTATTGAAGAAGAACAAACCGGAGAGGAAGAAGAGGAAATTGTTGACGAAGCTCCTACTGACGAAGTTCCTGTTGACAAAGAACAGCCGTCTGATGTTCCAGATAACAGTCCTGAGCAAAATGAAGATTCAGGAGGCAATAATGATGATGGAAACGATGGAGGAGATGATGAGACTGATTCTAGAGATAATATCAATGAATAATAGATTATGGATAATCAAAACTATAAAAAAACTTTTCTTGGTATTGCTCTGACTATTTTAGGAATAGGTTTATTTTGGATTAGTCCGGCTTTTGCTGTAGACAATTTAGAGATTGAATTTGAAGAAACACCTTTATTTAACCAAGCTAATTTTTTGCCCGGGGAAAGCATTACTCGATGGGTAAAAGTTACCAATAATAGTGGAGAAACTCAGAGAATTGCTACTGAAGCTATAAATGTTAGCGATCCTGATGGATTTGGCAATGCCTTAACTTTAGAAATTAAAGAAGGAGATGAGAGTATTTATAATGGTCCGCTTTCACAGTTTTTTAATATAGGCGAGCTTTATCTCTCTGATTTAACTGGAAATGGAGTTCAAACTCAGTATGATTTTACTGTGATTTTTTATCCGGGAGCCAATAATGCTTTTCAGGGTAAAACTCTTGGTTTTGATGTCTTAATTGGGTTCCAAGGAACTGAGGGTGGTGTAGCGCCTGGTGGAGGTGGCGGATATTTGCCACCTGGTTTGACTATTACAAATGAATCAACAGAAGAAGTTGAAGAAGACAGTGTAACTATAACTTGGCTAACAAATTATCTTTCTACCAGTCAAGTAATTTATGCCGAAGAAGGAAAATCTCACACCTTAGATTTGACGGATAACACCGACGCTCCACCCAAATATGGCTATGCTCAAACCACACCAGAATATAATACCAGCACAAAAATTACCGATCATTCAATAACTATTACAAGTCTTATCCCCAATACTACTTATTATTACCGTTGTATATCTCATGGCTCTTTGGCCGTTAGCACTGAGTATAGTTTTACTACTTTAGGAGTGAAACCTGAAGAAGAGGAAATCAAGGAAGAAGTTGAAGAAAAAGGAATTAGAGAAAAAGAGGAAGAAGAGAAAGAGGAAGAAAAACCAGGCCCAATAGTAGGCGAAGAAGAGGAGGAAGAAGAAGAGGAAGAAGGAGAGGAAGAAATTGTTATTGGAGAGGAGAAAAAAGAGGAAGAAAAACCAAAGAAGGATATGGGCTGGCTTTTAGCGACAATCGGCAATTTATTTAAATTAGAAAATCTCTGGTGGATTTTAATTCTTTTTGTAGCCATACTAATTGTTTTATTCTTGTTAAGGAAAAAAAGAAGAAGCAGAAGAATTGAAAAAGAAATTTGAAGCAGCCGGCGCTAAGGTGGAGTTGAAGTAAGAACCTGACCTTTGGTCAGAACCTTTTTTCGCTAAGGAATAATCATATAATCTTGAAATAAATTTTTAATGTGCGACAATAATGCTGCTGGCACTGATGCTAATTATGTGATAAAAAACTACCGAGAATGATTCTCGGCAGTTTTTTTGTATCTTTTTTTGATTTGTTTAACTTCTATTTTCTAATTTTAGGTTGGTGCTAAAAACCTACGATCGTAGATTTTTAGCACCGGTGTTTTTATGCTTTTTATATTTTTTACTCAATTTTTACTCAATTTTTATTTATTGATTTTTATTCAATTTTTATTTGGTAAACTTTTGAACCATTCAGGAGATAAATAATTTTTCCATTATCGGAAATTTCAAAATCTTTTAGCTCATCAAATTTTTCGCTGTAAAATTGTTTTACTATTTTTCCTTTTTTGTCTGTTATAATTACTCTCTTTTTTATAGGTTCTAAAAGCAGAAGATAGGGGAGTTCTTTTTTAGTTTCTATCTGAGTTATATTTTCTGAATAAGGAAAAAAATCAAACTCTATTTTCTCTTCAAAAGATCCCTGATGATAGCGAAGAAGAGAGTTATCTCCGTTTAAAAGCCAAATTGAGCCGTCAATTGCCATTGATTTAGGATTAGAGCAAGGACCTTTATCTTTTATCCATTTTACAGGAGGACCCCAGTTATTATTTCCCAAACCTTTATACTTTACAATCTCGCAGGTTTTTTTGTCTAAAAAATAAAGGTTGGAGAGATAAGAAACCGATGAATCAAAATTGAAATCAAATTGTGGAGGATTAACCTGAGAACTGGAAGGTGAAGAGAATAAATCGGGACTTAAGTCTGCAATTTCCGGATTTCCAATTTCATTGAAGTTATTTAAATCTTTGAGCTTTTTTTCAATTGATTCTTTTAAAGTAATGATTTCAGATTTTAGGCCTGTTTCTTTTTCTGTTAAAGGTATAATTTCTTCCCAGGCCTCTTTGAGAAGAGGTTTGGCTTGATTTTCCTCTTTAAAGACAAGGAAGTTTTCAGCTTTTGATACTTTCTTTTCTATTTCTTTAAGAGTATTTTTTACTTCGATTTCTTTACTTTGTTGAGCTCCTTTAAACATTAAAAAGCCCAAGAGTAAGATAGAGGCCAGGAAAACTATTAAGATTATATTTCTTTTAATCTTAAAAGCTCTTATAAATTTTCTAAATTGGACTAAGATAGTTATTATATTTTCTTGGAGTTTCCCTTTTTCTTTATTTCTTTTCCTTTCAGATTTTTTAGTTTTTTTAGTTTCTTTTTTTCTTTTTAAAGAAGGAGTTATCTTTTTAATTTTAGAAAGACTGGTTTCTTTTACTTTAACTAATGGTTTTATAATTGGTTGGAATATTTTAGAGAAAGAAACTTTTTTTTGAGAGGCGAATATTTGTTTTTTAGATTCGGAAAATATTTTTTCTTTCAATAGAATTAAAAAACAGATTCCAGAGATTTTAGAGCCCTCGCCTTTGTTGAATAAATTAGAAGGGATAGTTCTTTTGATTTCTTTTTGGTTAAATTCTTCTAATTCAGCAATTTTTTGAATAATACTTTTTTCTTTGAAAAATTCAAAAACCTTCTTTGTTAAAACTAAAAGAAGATCTTTTTGAGTTAATTTTCCCGAAATAGTATTAGAGAATATTTTTAAAGGATAAGGTTCTATTTCTTGGAATTCTAATTTTTTACTGATGTCTGTAATTTGTTTCTGTCTGATAAGCAGTATTTTGATATCTCCTGTTTGAGTAAAATTAAGTTTTTGCTTTTTTATAGACAAAACAGCAAGATTTAAATTTCCCAGCCAGCCGACATTATCATTTTTTACTTCTTCTGATAAAAAAGAGTTAGCCTTTTTAAGGGATTCAGATAAAGCCTTTTCCGGAGATTTTGAAGCTAGTTTATAATAGCTCTTTTGTATCTTCTTGGCTAACTTATTAAGAAAGTTTGAACTTTGAGGAGTGGCATTTTTAATTTCACCAATTAAATATAAGCTTCCCAATCTTTTCTCGTAGATATTTTCTGGTTCGTAAACAAAAGAATCAAAAGCCAAATCATCTTTTTTGGGATTAAAATGAAATTCAAATATCTGCATTATTCTATTATAAAGGTTTACTTCCGAAATTTAAAGTTATAAAATTAATAATATTGGGCTCGTAGCTTAGTTGGTTGGGGTGTCGTTTTATTACCCTGTTAGATTTTTTTATGGACGGTTAGCTCAGCGGAAGAGCGCTTCGTTCACATCGAAGAGGCCGCAGGTTCAAATCCTGTACCGTCCACATAAAAATTTTAAGCGTCAGGACGCTTAAAATTTTCTGTTGGGGGTGTGTGGTGAGAACCTGACTTCCCGAATTCCGACTCCGCTTAGCGGGGGAGGGAATGCCTTCGGGCAACTCTTTCAAATCCTGTACCGTCCACAAGATAAAAGCTCACGGTATTTTAGCGTGAGCTTTTTTATTTGTCCTTTATGTTATAACGTTGGCAGTAGCCACCCAGGCTTTTAATAGAAAAGTACAGAATTATAGCCAGTATAAGATCAATCAAGTAAATAAGATATTGAAATATTTCTATTTTTGCGTACTTGTCAATACTGAGAGACAAAAACCAGAAAGTTATTACTATGAATTCTGAAAACATCTTGATTTTGCCAAATTTGTTAGATGTTACATCCCAACCCTTTACTGTTCCAACAAGGCCCGCTATAAAGAGAAAAATCTCAATAAGTATAATGCAAATAATCAGAGCCAGGGTGATTGTGGTAGCAAAGAAAAAGTTTTCTGTTTGGGGCCAGTGATACCAAAAGAGAAGAGGAAAAATAGAGCAAACTAAAATCTTGTCTCTTATTCTGTCTAAAAGCTTTCCAACATCGCTTACTATGTTTAATTTTCTTGCTATTTTTCCGTCAATAAAGTCAGTAATACCTGCTACCAAGAACAATAAGAAAGCTAACCAGAAACGGTTGGAGTCATAAACAACTACAATAATCAACCAGAGAGTAAGAAAGAATCCAAATGCTGTTATAACATTGGCCAGATTTTTCATAAACCAGTTTTTCTTTTCCATCTTTTTTCTCCTTTCGAGACTCTTCGCGCAAAGAGGGATTTAGTTAAAGGACTATCTTTTTCTTAGAATATCTAGAGCTAAAAGTCAACCCCTTTTCTTTATTTTTTTCTTTGGTTTAGGTATAACCCCGTAGAGAAAATTTAGCTACCTGTAGTATTAAGTTTTCTGGAAGAAAACTTTGTTAAATTTCTTCTACGGGGTATAATAAACTAATGAGCAATATCTTAGCTAAGAGCTTTATTTGGTATTTTTTTGAGGTAACCAAGGAAATTTTAAAAGGTTGGCGGAATTTCCTTATTTTTAATTTAAATTATTTTTCTCTTGTTTTGCTTTTCAAAACTTTATTTTCTCCTTGGAGGAGATATCATTATTCTTACGGCAAGGGTTTCAGCCCTAAAAGATATATTAATGTTTTTATCTTTAATATGATGTCCCGATTAGTAGGAAGCCTTTTCAGAATAGGCCTTATCATTTTAGGGATTTCGGCAGAGGTTTTTATTGTTATAATGGGTATTATTTTGACCTTTGGCTGGATTTTACTGCCCCTTATTTTACTTTTTGGCTTAATTTTCGGTTTTAGGTTAATTTTATTTTAATGTATGCGAATAGCCTTAACGAATAGGCATATACGAATTAATGTTTAATTTCAATCTTAAAAAAGCTGAAATTTATCAGGCCATTAAATGGGAAAAGTTTCCTTTATTTAGGTTCATAGAGTTTTTTAGAGGTTTCTTTTTTGGAGTTTTTCTGGTTACTGCCATTCTTTTTCTTTATGGATTTTTGCCACAAAACTTTTCTCAGGAAACCTTAAGAAATTTGTTGGGTTTTTCTGTAGTTTTTCTTGTTTTAGCTGTTTCCACCTGGATAAAAGAAAAGTTTTACGAGCAGAAGTTAAAAAGTCCTCATCTTGAGATTTTAGCATCTGAGGTAGTTTCGCATCCCGAGAGATACAACTTAGCAGAATTTTTAAGTTTTAAGGCAGCTAAAGGTGTTTATAATTCTTTAAAATATGATAGAGAAAAAGCAACTTCTACTCATCTTTTTTATTTTCTTTTGAGAGACAACTCAGAGCTTAACTTTATTTTTTCTCGTCTTTTACTAAGCGGAAAAGGAATAAAGAAAACCTTGAAAAAAGAAATTGGGTCTTTGGAAAATGAAACTTCGGAGTTTAGTGAGAGTTTACAGAAAACGATTTTGGAAGCTCTTAAAATAGCTTATCAGAAAAAGCATTCAAGGATTGAGATAGGAGATATTATTTCTGCTTTAGCTAAAACTGACTTTATCTTTAAAAGAATTCTTTTGAACGCTAATCTAAAACCAGAAGATGTTGAAAATTTAGTTTTATGGTTAGAGGCAATTGAAAAAAAAGAAAAAAAGAGGCCCTGGGATTATAGGAGCTTAATAAAGAAAGGAACTTTAGCTAAAGAATGGGCGGCAGGTTATACAATTACTTTAGACAAATTTTCTATTGATTTAACAGAATCTTTAAAGGGAAAAGATTTAGAGTTTGTAGGACATAAAAAAGAGATTAAAACAATGGAGAGGGTCCTGTCCAGAAGAGAAATTAACAATGTTTTGTTGATAGGCCAATCTGGTTCTGGCAGAAAAAGTATGGTTTATGCTTTAGCCGAAGAGAGTATTTTTGGAGAAGCTTTGCCCGAAGTTTCTTATAAAAGAGTAGTTGAGTTAAACATGTCCTCTCTTCTTTCTCAAATTAAAGACCCAGAAGAAGCGGAAGCTGTTCTGGATAAGATTTTTCAAGAAGTT
>CAZFHD010000018.1:0-9317 GCA_964518455.1 uncultured Candidatus Saccharibacteria bacterium
AAGATTTTCATTGTATTTCATTAGGCCCGAGAAAACAAGTTGGATTAGATCTCTGTCTGCATCAGAGTTAGCGTAAACGGGATTAATATATCTTGGCTGACCTATTACTCCTTCAATATATGTTCCCCCTCTGGCAGGTGCCACTTTGGTTTTTTGAAAGTAAAGATTGGTAAAAAGTAAAATAAAGGAAGTTAAGAAAACTATGAAAAAAATAGAGAAGATTATTTTCTCTTTTTTGCTGAGAACTCTAAAAAATTGGGCCCATTGATATTTATTAGGCCGCTTAGGAAAAAGCTTATTTAGCATGATGGATACTAGGCGCTAGGTGTTAGGTATTAATGTTGGGTTTCTAAAAAAGAAGGTTTGAAATTCCTAAAATAATAAATAAAATTCCGCAAGCAATAGAAGCCCAATAAATCTTCGTTTGGATTCCTCTTCTGGTGGCGTAAAAACTTCCACCACCTCCACCAAAAGAAGAACCCAAAGCTGTTCCTCTTCTTTGGAGAAGAATAAAAATAATTAAAAGAATGGAAATTACAATTTGAGAGATTAAAAGAAAATTGCTCATTGAATTCACTTTTTGGAATGATATAACCCCAAAAAGAAGTTTAAAGCCCATAAAATTAGGGTAGTCCAAAATAAGGGTATCAATCCATGAATTTCTATTTCTCCTGGGAAAAAGACATCAGCTACCAGCCAGACCAAAAACATATTTATTATTAAACTAAATAGTCCAAAGGTCAATACTCTCAAGGGAAGAGTGATTTTGTCAAGGAGAGGTTTTATAAAAAAGTTTATTAAACCCAGTATTCCGCCCGCTATTAGTAAAGTTTTGTAAGTTCCTGTAAATTCCACTCCCGGAACAAAGCGAGAGGCTAAAAAGAGCCCCAGAGCTCCAGAGACAATATGGAATAAGAGTTTAACCATTGTTTGTTATTTAATAATAGCAAGATATCAGATTAAGTCAATCTAAGCTAGCAACCCCTCTAGAGGTCTGTTAACTCTTTTAATTTTTTAATTCAAGAATATGAGTAATTATCTTGCTTGCTATTGAAAAGTTTTTAATTTTAAGCTATAATGTTTTTTGCCTATGAAAAAAGATGTTATAAAAATTAGGGGGGCCAAGGTTCACCCTAAAGGAAAACCAGAAGCTTCCTACGGGGCAAGCAATTTTATTGTTATAAAAGGTGCTAGAGTACACAACCTTAAGGGTGTTAACGTAAAAATTCCTAGAAATAAATTAGTAGTGATTACTGGAATATCGGGTTCTGGAAAATCTTCTTTAGCTTTTGACACTCTTTATGCCGAAGGACAGAGAAGATATGTTGAAAGTTTATCAGCTTATGCCAGACAATTCTTGGGGATAATGGATAAGCCCAATGTAGAAAGAATTGAAGGCATAAGTCCGGCTATTTCTATAGGTCAAAAGAGAGGAGCTCATAATCCACGCTCTACTGTTGGGACTATTACGGAGATTTATGATTATCTCCGTCTTTTATTTTCCAGAGCAGGGAAACCTCATTGTCCTGTTTGCGGGAAACCTATTTTCAGACAAACAGTAGATCAAATTGTAAGACAGGTTTTAAGGCTTAAAAAGAAAACAGAAATAATTATTTTAGGCCCTCTTGTTAGAGGAAAGAAAGGAGAACATAGAGGAGTTTTGGAAGAGATTAAAAGGAGAGGTTTTGTTAGAGTAAGAATAGACGGAATAATTTATAGAGTGGATGAAGTTTCGAGTAAGAACTTAGAGAGGAATAGAAAACATAACATTGAAGCAGTTATAGACGAATTGGTGATAAGAGATAATTTAAAAGTAAGATTGGCTGATTCTCTAGAGATAGGTTTAAGAGTGGGAAAAGGTGTTGTGATGATAGCTACTAAAAAAGAAAATCTTGTTTTTTCAGAGTATTTTGCCTGTGAAAAATGCGGCATTTCTTTGCCAGAATTGGAGCCGCGATTTTTTTCTTTTAACAGTCCTTATGGAGCTTGTCCTGAGTGTATGGGTTTGGGTGAGAAGTTGGAGGTTGATCCGGAATTAATCATTCCTAATAAGAGATTGACTATTGCAGAAGGAGCTATTAGGCCTTGGGTGAAAGTCTGCCTCGCCGATTCAAGGCGGGCTTCGCATAAAATTGGAAGACAGGGATATTTTAGAAATCAATTAGATGAATTGGCTGGAAAGTACAACTTTTCTATTCATGAGCCCGTGGAAAATCTTTCCAAAGAGATAATTAATGTTATTTTGTATGGTGACCCTTCACCTTTAGCCGAAGGTGAAGGGTTTGGAGGAGTAATCCCTAATCTAGAAAGAAGATATCATGAAACAGATTCTGATTGGATAAGGAAGGAAATAGAACGATATATGGTAATAAAAGAATGTCCCAAATGTCAGGGAAAAAGATTAAAACCCGAGGTCTTAGCTGTAACCGTAGGAGGAAAGTCTATAGATCAAATAGTGGAGATGCAAGTTGACAAAGTTAGGGAGTTTTTTGAATATTTCTCTAAAAAGAAAAGCTCTCAATCAAAAGTAATCCAGCCTATAACAAAAGAGATTATCAACAGAACTCAATTTTTAATTGATGTAGGTTTAGATTATCTAACCTTGGGTAGAAAAGCTGCGACTTTAGCTGGAGGAGAAGAGCAGAGGATAAGATTAGCTACCCAGATCGGATCAAAATTAACCGGAGTTTTGTATATTTTAGACGAGCCTTCTATTGGTCTTCATCCGAGAGACCAGGGAAGACTGATAAAAACTCTCAAAAACTTGAGAGATCTTGGTAACTCTGTAATTGTTTGCGAGCATGATTGCCAAACTATTTTGGCGGCAGATAAAGTAATAGATATAGGGCCGGGAGCAGGGCAGCATGGGGGCAGAATAACTTTTGAAGGAACGCCAAAAAAACTCCTCACATCAAAGACATTAACAGGTGAGTATTTATCAGGACACAAAAGAGTTGAGGTAACATTAGAAAAATCAAAAGTCAAAAATCAAAAGTCAAAAATCAAAATCAAAAATCAAAATTATTTAATTATTAAAGGAGCTCAAGAACATAATCTTAAAAATATTGATGTTAGAATTCCTTTGGGAAATTTCGTTTGCGTTACGGGGGTTTCAGGTTCTGGGAAAAGCTCTTTAGTAGACGATATTTTAGCCAAGGCTCTTTTTAAAAAGTTCTATAAATCAAAAGAAGAACCGGGAGAGTTCAAAGAACTCTTAGGGGCAGAACATTTGAATAAAGTAGTCTTAATTGACCAATCACCAATAGGCAGAACTCCTAAGTCTAATCCTGCCACTTATATTGGGGCCTTTTCATATATTAGAAAGCTTTTTTCTCAAACCAAAGAAGCCAAGATAAGAAAATATGAACCAGGCCGTTTTAGTTTTAATGTTAAAGAAGGAAGATGCGAAGCCTGCGAGGGCCAGGGTCTTAAAAAGGTAGAAATGTATTTTTTGCCGAATGTTTATATTGAGTGTAAAAAATGTAAAGGGAAAAGATATAATAAGGAAACTTTGGAAATAGAATATAAAGGAAAAAACATTTCAGAAGTTTTAGAAATGACAGCGGAGGAAGCTTTAAAGTTTTTTGGAAGCGCTTCTGGCCTTTTTCAAAAGTTGAAAACTTTAAATGAAGTAGGCCTTTCATATATTAAGTTAGGCCAGCCGGCTCCTTCTTTGTCTGGCGGAGAAGCCCAAAGAGTAAAACTGGCAGCAGAACTTTCAAAAAAGGCGACAGGGAGGACATTATATATTTTAGATGAGCCGACAACCGGGCTTCATCCTTATGATATTGAAAAATTAGTTTTGGTTTTGAAAAAGCTAGTTGAAAAAGAAAATACTGTTCTGGTTACGGAACACAACATAGATGTAATTAAAAATTCTGATTGGCTTATTGATTTAGGTCCGGAAGGAGGAAATAAAGGGGGATATATTGTTGCTGAAGGCGCGCCTTTAGAAATCGCCAAAAACAAAAAAAGCTATACTGGAAAGTATTTGAAAAAGTTGCAGGAAGCTTGACTTTTTTATCAATATCCCTTAAAATGAAATATTAGAATATTAGCACTCAAAGGTCATAAGTGATAAAATTTAAAACTTAAAATTAAATGAAAAAAATAAAGCCCTTGGCAGATAACATTGTAGTAGAGCCAATTAAAGAAGAAGAGAAAACAAGAGGAGGCATTTTGCTGCCAGAAACAGCTGAAAAAGATATGCCGGAACAAGGCGTAGTTGTTGCTGTTGGTCCCGGCAAAAAAACCTCTTCTGGGAAGACTATTCCTATTGATATAAAACCCGGCCAAAAGGTTTTATTCACAAAATATAGTTCTACCGAAATAAAGGTTGGAGAAAAAGAATATCTAATTGTTAAACAAGAAGACATAGTAGCGATCATCGAATAAAAACATGACAAAACAAATTATTTACAATGAAGAAGCAAGAAATAAATTAAAAATTGGAGTAAATAAATTAGCTGACGCAGTTAAAGTTACTTTAGGCCCTAAAGGGAGAAATGTTGTTTTAGATAAAGGTTTTGGCGCTCCAACTATTACTAATGACGGAGTAACTATTGCCAAAGAAATAGAAGTAGAGGATAAAATGGAGAATTTAGGAGTTGAGATTATAAAAGAAGTGGCAGAGAAAGCTAATGACATGGCGGGCGACGGAACTACTACTGCTGTTATTTTAGGCCAGTCTATAATCACCGAAGGATTAAAAAACGTAGCAGCCGGCGCTAATCCTTTAGCTTTAAAAAGAGGGATTGAAAAAGGGGTAGAAAAGATTGTAGGAGAATTGAAAAAGATGGCAAAGAAAATTAACACCAAAGAAGAAATAGCTCAAGTAGCTACTATTGCGGCTGAAAGCAAAGAAATAGGTAATTTGATAGCAGAGGTAATGGAAGAAATAGGAAAAGATGGAGTAGTAACAGTAGAAGAATCTAAAACCTTTGGTTTGGGAAAAGAAGTTGTAAAAGGCCTTCAATTTGACAGAGGATACCTTTCACCTTATATGGTTACGGATGCGGAGAGAATGGAGGCTTCTTTTGAAGATCCTTATATTCTGATAACAGACAAAAAGATTTCAGCTGTTAAAGAAATAGTTCCTATTTTGGAAAAGGTTTCCCAGGGCGGAAAGAAAAACTTAGTTATAATAGCTGAAGACATAGACGGTGAAGCTTTGGCTACTTTGGTGGTTAACAAACTCAGAGGTGTCTTTAACACTTTAGCTATTAAAGCTCCAGGTTTTGGCGACAGGAAAAAGGAAATGCTTCAAGATATAGCTATGGTTACCGGAGGCGAAGTGATTTCTGAAGAAACAGGTTTGAAATTAGAGAATACAGAATTAGATAAACTGGGTTCGGCCAGAAAAGTAGTTTCTACTAAAGAAAATACTACTATTATTGAGGGGAAAGGAGACCAAGAAAAGATTGATGCCAGAGTAAGGCAGATTAAAAAACAAATAGAGTCTGTAGATTCTGATTTTGATAAAGAGAAATTGGAAGAGAGGTTAGCTAAATTAACCGGTGGGGTAGCTGTTATTAGAGTTGGAGCTGCTACTGAAGTAGAGCAAAAAGCAAGACAACACAAGACAGAAGATGCTTTAGCTGCTACCAGAGCTGCTATTGAAGAGGGGGTAGTTCCTGGTGGAGGCGTAGCTTTGTTAAGGTTAAGTTCTATTTTAGAGAACATAGAGCTTGAAGGAGAAGAGGAAATAGCAATTAAAATTTTGAAGAGAGTTTTAGAAGAGCCTATCAGGCAGATTGCTCAGAATGCGGGGAAAGATGGAGCTGTTGTAGCCCAGAAAGTAAAAGAGGGGAATGAGAACTTTGGTTTCAACGCCGATAGTATGAAATATGAAGATTTACTTCAGGCCGGTATTGTAGATCCTGCCAAGGTGGTCAGATCTACTCTCCAGAACGCAGCTTCGGCAGCTTCTATGCTCTTAACTACGGAATGTGTTGTGGCAGAAAAGCCAGAAGAAAAAGAAAACAAAGGAACATTTCAAACTCCCCAAATGCCTCAACCTTATTAAAGTGGTGCAAGGGTTGACCCTCACGACCAAACAAGCTTAATTCAATATTATCTGGGCGTAGCCCAAAGCTTGTTATGGTGTGAGGGTTGACAGCTTTTCTGGTTTGGAGTAGGATAAATAATACAAAATGTCTTTGATAAATTTTACCAATAAAATTAATATTCTTTACTCCTTACCCGTATGGATCTCTTTTTGTGGTATATCTATAAAAGCCAAAAAAGAGGGGAAGTGAGTTGATTCGTTTTTAAAACCTTTCAGACACTAACCCCTCTAAAAGAGGGGTTTTAAAGCCCAATGTCAGAAAAAAAATATTATCTAACTAAAAAGGGATTAGAAAAGATTAAAAAACAGCACGAAACTCTAAAAAAGATTAGAGCAGCTAAAACCAGAGGAGAAACTCCTCAGATTTTAGAGTCAGAGGATTTAAATCCAGAGTACCTTTCTTTTAAAGAAGGCTTAGATTTGTTAGAGAAGAAAATGGCGGAGTTGGAAGAGATTTTAAAAAATGCTGAAATAATTAAGCTTCCTCCAAGAAAGAAGAGAGATATCGTTCATTTGGGAGCTACGGTTTCTGTGGAATTTGATGGAGAGATTGATAAGTTTAAGATTGTCGGGACTAAAGAAGCAGATCCCATAGAAAGCAAAATATCCGACGAATCTCCTATCGGGAAATCTTTAATTGGGAAAAAGGTTGGGGAAACAGTTGTAGTTAAAACTCAATTAGTCAACCATTCTTGTAAGATATTAGAAATAAAGTATAAGAAGTCTTAAGGTCTTATGGAAGGAATTAAAAAATTTAAAGTGAATACAGAAGGACTTTCTCAGAAAGAGAAAGTTCTTTTAGAAAAGTTAGTTTCAGCAGCAGAGTTGATTAACCCTATTTATCTTAAACAAAAGAATAAAAAATATCCTAGAAATAGTTTTTATCCTTCAGATGCTGATAAAGAAGAAATAGAAAAAGCTGCTAAGGACGATCCTGATATTTTAGATCCTTATACCATGGTAGAGAGAAATAAATCGGGAAAGTTGGTTGCCATTCCCTTTCATGAAAAGTTCAAGGAAGAACTGAAACCTGTGGTTAAACTTTTAAAGGAGGCAGCTGATATTTCAGGGGACAAAAGTTTTTCAAAATACCTTGAAACAAGAGCTAATTCATTATTAAATGGAGATTACAAAAAGAGCATGATTACCTGGTTGAAGACTCCTGCTTGTAAAATCAGTATTATGATAGGACCAATTGAGCGCTATTTAGACCAAATGTTTTTTAGAAAATGCGCTTATCAGGCATGGGTTGGGATTATGGATGAAAAAAGAACTAAACAAGCCCAAATGTTTAAGAAAATGATTTTGACAGGGCAAAGGAAAATTTTACCCGGAGCTGAAAAAATTGATGTCCGCAAATTAGTTATTCGGATTGACCAGGCAGTAATTTATTCCGGTCAAAAAGCAGATTCTATGCCTACTGGAACTAATCTTCCCAATAATGTTAAGCTGATGAAAAAATATGGTTCTAAATTAACTATATTTACCACTCCTCTTGATTTAAAATTTAGAGAAGACCATTTCCCCATATTTAAAGCTATTTTTAAAAAGGATTTCCAGAAACCTTATTCAGAAGAAGAACTTTACGAGGCCTCTTTATATTGTATTCTTTTACATGAGATAGCTCATAGTTTAATACGTTATAAAGATGCAGAAAAAAGATTAAAAGATCTTTTCCCTGTTTTTGACGAGCTTTACGCTTATGTTTTAGGAATCAAGGCTTGCGGCACTTTGCTTTTGAAAGATGCTTTAAGCCAAAAAGAACTAGAAGCAATCATTATTATGCATATTGCTCGTAATTTTACTTGGTGGCTTGATTCTTTTAGTAATCCTGCTGCATTAGCTTATGCCAAGGGATCTGCTATAGCTCAAAACTTTTATTTAAAGGAAGGAGCAATAAAAGAAAAAGACGGTATTTTTTTCCCTGATTTTGCCAAGCTTTTAATTTGTATTGCGGAACTTTGTTCCCAACTTGATTATTATATGGCTCTTGGAAATTACAAAGAAGCTGAGAACTTTGTAAAAAGGTATAGTTCTCCTGAGGTATTTGAGAAGTTCTCTTCTAGGTTAAAAGGACATTATTCTCAGCTAGCCCAAGAAAAAGACGGCTCATTTTAGACAAGCCGTCTATTTTAAAGTTGCGCTATAAAATTCATCAGTTGGCTGGGAGTAGCCGTTCTTGAAAGGGCAAACCTGAGGTAGGCCCTTTTTTCTTTTCGACTTAACTTCTTATACCAAAGGTGGTGGATATAATCAGCTATGCCGTAACTGTATTGGTAGGTTCTCAATTCTGGGTTTTCTACCCAGTTTTTTAGATTCATTCTGACCTTTTCTTCTGTTAAAAAAGGATGTGTTTCTAAGATGCGTTTTGCCGATTCTTCTGGATCTTTACCCTGGTTTACGGCAATATGGGCATTGTTATTGAGGTAGTTGCGAAGCACTCGCTCCTCTCTTGCCAGAACCCCGAGAGGGGAGAGTTTGATTTCTGGCAAAAAGTAAGAGTTAGCATTAGCTGTTCCTTCAGATCCGAAGGCATGAGGATCGTGAACCATTGTTAATCCTAAAGCCGGATTGACTCTTCCTTGCCGGATTGCTTCTTTGATATGGGCCATCTGGACAAAATGACCTCCTATTTCATGCAAGACTAGAAACTCCATATCTCCTTTATGCCAGTGGTGCATGGGATGGAAGTTAAATCTTAATTCAAAGCTTCCGTCTTCTATTGTCCTGGTCCAACCTGTCCAATAAGCTTGCTTTTCTACAAACTTGACCTGGTAGGAAAGCTGGAGTTCATCCCAGCCCATAATATGTAGAAACTGGGGAAGGTGAGTTCTTTCTGCTTTTCTTTCTTCCTCTTCTGCTTCTTTTTGTTCTATTCTTATCTCTTCTGAAAATTGCTGGACAGATTTTTTATGAGGAACGCCAAAATCTTTTAACAGATCATCAACTTTTCTCTTTTGGGCTTCTATTACGAGTTTTGGAATAAGTCTGGGTCTAATGCCCATAGTATTAGCTATATACAACGAAAAGGGAATATCTTCTCCCATTAAAGCTCGAAGATAATAAATGGAAGCCTGAAGTCTTGCTTTTAAGAACTGTTCATCGGCTTTCTTTGGCCTTAGGTCATAATTAGCCCACAACTTTATCAAATGGTCTAAAACCTCTTTTCTGGAATCGAAATCCTGCTGATTTCGGATATCAGGGATGAGATCAAAATCTATAATCTCAACCCCTCCTGGTTTTTCTAAAG
>CAZFHD010000019.1:0-9277 GCA_964518455.1 uncultured Candidatus Saccharibacteria bacterium
TTTAAGTTTTTTGATCTTCAATGAATTTTTCAATTGAACGGTCATATGTCTTTTCCGCTTCCTTAGAAAAAAAGCAAGCCGGTAGCTCTCCCTTTCCCCAGTGATATTTTATACACTCACAACAAATTCCTTTTTTGTCGCAGCCGGGATAAGTACAAGAACAGCTCTTCAAATTTTCTTCTTTTTTACACTCCATAAATTTTACTTCCTTGCCCTCACACCCGCCCAGGGCGGGTATTGATGGGTCAATTAATTCTTCGACTTTTTATTTAAAACTAAACTAAGTTTAGTTTTGCGTTACATACTCTATCTTAGCAAAAAATCACCCTTTATTTAGCTAAAACGCCTAATTCCCCGATTAAAAGAGAACCGTCCCCTATTTCGTTTTGGGTAGGTTTTTAAGCTTCGTATGTTTTATTTTACATTAAAATTGGATTTTTTCAAGGTTGATTTTTGTCAATTTCTGACATAATAAAAAAGCTCTTTGATGTTATCGCAGAGCGTTGTTGTGGACTATAGCTTGAGAGTCAGAACTAATATTGATAATACTATTGCTGCATAAATGCCAGCCACAAAATCATCAAACATTACGCCGCAAGCGTTTTTCATATTGTCAAAATATTTAATCGGAGAAATCTTGACGATATCAAAGAAGCGGAAAAGAGCAAATGCGATCCCAAGCACTAACCAATAAGAATTAAAATCAATTAGTGTTAATGGATAGCAAGTAGTCAACATCCCAAAAGTTTCGTCTATCACAATTTGGTTTTGGTCTCGGGTTTTCGTTTTATTCTTCCAATCAATTCTTGGCCCCAATAAAATTTCAGCTTTAGGAACACACCACAAACCGAGAAAAAGAATCAACATCATGGCAACCCCATAGAATAACCCTGTTCCTTGTTTGGTTATCAGTAACAAATAACACAAAGGAATACTGAAAAAACTTCCGTATGTGCCAGCCATACCCTTGAGAATAACAGGTGGGATTAATCCAGAATAAAACCATGTCGCAATCAATACTACTATTTTATTCTTCATATAATCTCCTTTCTTGTTAAAGAACAACTTCTATTTTTACCTTAATTCTTTTTTGGGAGAAATTCAACCCATCTGTCGCATAATAAATAAAAAAGGGAGGCCGGGCCTCCTTTTAAGTTTTTGGTTAATTTGTCAAACAAAATCGAGAAATATATCTTGTATGAAACTAAAGCTTAAATGTCACAAAAAAAACCGCCATTGCATCTTAGCTAGGCGGTATGATATGTCAGCCCCAACTTGCCCAACAATTTTGGCATTGTCCTCCACCAAAATCTGGGTTGTGTTGATTAAATTTGGTGTTGCAAGAACCACATCTTCCTTCTTGATTTCTCTTCTGCCATCGGTCATCTGTTGCTGACGAAAATCTTTCATCGGGCGCTTTTTTAAAGAACCGCTTTACAAATAAACATATACGGCCAACTATCTTTAGGATGAACATTGAAACCTCCTTTCTTTTATTTCCCTTATTAAACAACTATTAATAACTTACATTATTTATCTTTTTTTGTCCAGTCCCATCAGCATTCATAGCATAAATCTCAGGATTTCCATCTTTTTTTGATGTAAGAGCTATCTTGCTTTGTAATTTTTCTTCTAAAGAAACTGGCTCTTTTGTTAATGTGTTTTCTGTTTTTGGCTTTTGCATAATTGTCTCTTTCGGCTTGGTCTAATTTAAATAAATTGTATTCGGATCAGGACCTCCCTTAATAGAGGGAGTATACTTATGTTTTTGATAATTAGCATCAGTTCGGTTAATGGTTTGTAGGGTCTTAGAGAACGCTTCTGCTACGGAAATCCTTCCATTATTGTCCATGTCAGATGAAACATCACCAAAAGCATCAAAGAAAGCCTTTGCAAAATACCTGCATGTACTACGCTCATTCTTGGCAGTTCTAGTGATGACAACAAAATTCTTTCTTCTTTGTGGTATTGTGCCAAATCCGCCTGCTTGACACTGGTCAAAAACAAGAAGGGCAGATTCAGGATGAATATCTTTTATCAGATATTCAAACATATCTTTAGTAACAACAATACTAGGATACGGATGTTTACAAGGAGTGCAAACCCTTTTTCGAATAATAATTCCACTACCTTTAGTATACCCATGGCCTGTTCCATAAATGAATAAGAAGTCCTTATCATCAACAGTATGAGACAAAGAAACAGAGAGCCAAACGAGATTTCGAATTGTGGGAGCATAAGCTTGAATCTCTTCGTCTCTGGTATTGTTCTGATACGATAGTACAAAGATATTTCGCTCCATAAAACCATTGTGTTTTAAAACATTATATGCTAACGAAACATTTCGAATGTGAAGTTTTGAATTATCTCCATTGATTATCACAGCATATTTGTCCGGTAGATTGTTTTTCCCGGCTTGCATTATTTGTACTATCCTATCTTCTAAAGGTGGAAATTTGGAAATTACTTCAATTTGTCTATGCATCCCTTCGCAACCTAAGCCACCAACTCCAATCATTACACCAATCAAAATTGAAAGAGCAACAAACGTCTTACTTCTTGCTTGCATCTCTTTCTCCTTTTTTTGTCAAAGGACCGTTTTTAGTTTAATTTTTTAAAATGTAAAGTCAATAAAAAAAAGTAGAGGACGGGCCTCTACTTTACCCTCACGACCAAACAAGCTTAATTTAATATTATCTGGGCGTAGCCCAAAGCTTGTTATGGTGTGAGGGTTTATATTTTTGAATCAGCTCAATTTATCAGAGAAAGCTTCCAAAACATTCTCTGAAGTGAGCTTTCTTATCTGCTCCGGAATAAGACCAAGAATAGGCTCTTGTTGTTCTATAAACCGCTTCCAAAGATAGAGAGAGGGAAAACCAGAAGCATAAGGCGGATAAATCTTCTCCCCTACAGGATGAGGAGCGTGATCTGTTTCAATCCAATCTATCATCCCCAATCTTAACTGTCTTCTTAAACCTTCTAGGTCGGCCGGATCTCGTAGAGGCGGATTGGTTTTGTAAAGCCATCCATCCGGCCTCTCAAGCATACCATTGCTCCAGAAAATATGATGTAGAGTAACAGCGCATCTTATATCTAAAAATTCTCTTGCCTTATCTACCTCTTCAACCACTTCCGGACAGGAAGCGTGAACAATGTATAAAATTCCCTTAAAGCCTGTTTTCTGGACGAATCTTATCTGGTCTTTCGTAGCTACGATTTCAGCTACTTTCGGCCGAGCCTGACAGTGAGTAATAGGTTTCTCAGGATTCCAAAGTCCAAGGTTAAAATAACTCACTCTTTCACAATGAACAGCTACCACTCCTTTATACGCTAATCTCACCAAAGACTGGTAAATTACCTCTTGTTCTCGGGGATTCGTAACACCAAGACTTCCCACAGATTCTCCGGCATAAAGCTTAAAGCCAACAACCTGAGGATATTGCCGATAACAACGGACAGCTTCTTCTATCTGCGAAACCTCAGGAGTAAGACCGATATAAAGGAAATATCTGCCTTCTTCTCCTTTCGGAACCAAACTTAATCTTCTTTTTATGTCCTCTTCTCTTAATACAGGAGGATCTGTATTGGGCATATCAAAAATCTTTTCAACTCCTTGTTCCCTTGCTAATTGAAGAACATGAGCAATAGTTTCTTTATAAGCCTGTTTTCCATCTCTACAATGAACATGTGGGTCTATTATCATCTTTACTCTCCTTCCTTTTCAAAGAACCGTTTTTAGTTTAACTTTTTAAATCATAAAGTCAAATTATAACTCTTTTTAATTTTAATCTGGTATAATATAATTATAATAAAGAAACATGAAAAAAATAACATTATCTATCATATTATTATTCCTCTTCCTTCCCCTTATCTCTCTAGCAAGAGAAAATGTTGACTACTGGTATATAGAAGAGTTTGAAACTAAAATAAAAGTCAAAGAAGATTCTACGGCAGAAATCACAGAAGAAATTATAGCCGACTGCGGAATAGCTAAAGGAAAACATGGAATCTTCAGAATTCTACCCACAGAGCTGAAAACAGACAAAAAAATATACAAAACACCTGTTAAACTAATCAGCATTACAGACCTCAACGGAAAACCTCTGAAATACAAAACCATAAAAGAAAAAGGCACAATTACCTGGAAAATTGGAGATCCTAATATAACGGTAAAAGGAATAAACAAATATAGAATAAAGTATGAGGTGGGAAACGTTATCAGAACTCAAAATACTAATTTTGATGAGTTTTACTGGAATCTCCTTGGCCCTTTCTGGGACTTGGAAATAGACAATTTTAAAGCAGAAATTATCTTCCCAGAAGGAATAAACAAAGAAAATACTAAAATAGAATACTATACAGGATTTCTTGGAGAAAAAGACAAATCTTTAGCAAATTACAGCTGGTTAGATAATAACAAACTACAGATAAAGACAAACAAATCTTTAGCTAAAAAACAAGGAATAACTCTTTCTGCCGCTTTCCCCAAAGGCCTATTCAAACCCTACGAGTTTAGTTTCTGGCAAAAATATGGAAAGTTTTTCTGGCTGATTATCCCCTTCTTTGTTATAATCCTCTGCTTTTATCTCTGGAAACTCTTTGGAAAAGATTTTGAGGTTAATAAAGCCATAACTCCAGAATTTGAAATACCAGAAAACCTTCCACCGACAGAAATGGGCCTTCTTTACAAAAATGGTTCCTTCAAGCCCCAGTTTATCACAGCCGCAATAATCAATATGGCAGTGAAGGGAGTGATTAAAATAAAAGAGGTCAAAAGAAAAATACTATTCTTCAAATCTAAAGACTACGAACTAATCAGGACCGGCAAAGAACCGACAGATGAATATGAAAGAATTATTACTGAAAAAATATTCGAAAACAAAGAAAATATATTTGTTTCAGATTTTAAAAGAAGAAGCTACCGAGAAAAGATGAAAGACCTTAAAAAAGAAATAACTGATACTTTTTACAAAAAAGGGTTAGTAACAAAGAAAAGCAGAGTTTTCTTTATTATATTCTTAGTTTCAGGCATAGTTTTATTAGCTATCAGCTTTATCTTCTTATCTCTTCTCGGAATAGGACAGCTATCCCTTGCCTTTTCAGGCCTTATTCTATTATTCTTCTCTATATTTATGCCCAAAAGAACCAAAAAAGGAGCTGAATTATTCTGGAGAATCAAAGGATTCAAAATGTATATGAAAACAGCAGAAAAATATAGACAGCAATTTTATGAAAAAGAAAATATTTTTGATAAACTTCTCCCTTATGCTATTGTTTTCGGCATGGTTAAACAGTGGGCAAAGAAAATGGAAAAAATCTACGGCGAAGACTATTACAGAACACATTATCCTCTTTGGTATTTGGGCGGAACAGGTAGGTTTGACGTTAATTCTTTCGTCTCCACAATAAACAGCATCTCAAGCTCAATATCTTCCAATGTTTCTTCCGGCTCAGGTTCGGGAGGCGCCGGAGGAGTTGGAGGAGGCGGAGGTGGAGGAGGAGGCGGAGGCTGGTAAAAAAAGGAGAGCGGGTCTCCTTTTAAAATAAAAAAAGTACCTGACCCTTTTTTATTTCAAGTTTCCTTTTTCGTTTTCATTAATTACATAAATCTTAGCTATTTCTTTCTATAGGTTTTACTCCCTCTACGTTCTATAGTCAGAATCTTAATAGAGCTATCTATTTTATGAAAAATAATACGAACATTTCCTATACGAACTCTAAAAATATTGCTTTTTCCTTTGAGTTTTCTTAAATCTAGGTTTTGAAAATCTCCAGCATTTATTTGAATTAAAATCTTTTTGAGTTTCTGTTTTTCTCTGAAACTTAACTTATTTAACGCCTTTTTAATCTTATCCATAAAAAAATCTTTACAAACGTTTTAGCAACTCTTTAATATCAACTCCTCCCTTTCTAATTTTGGTAAAATCTATTACTTCTTCCCAAGGTCCTTCCTCAACAGGAGAAATTTTAAACAAAGGATAGGATCTTTTAAATACAATAAAAGATTGACCCTTTTTAACTTTTTGGGCGTATTCTTGCATATTCTCTCTTAGTTTTTTAAGAGTAATAATATTTTTCATAATTTAATAAAGTTAAACTTTTATTTAACTTAAGTTTAACTTACTAAAATATCTCTGTCAAGAGCCGAAGCAAAATTAAAAACCTTGTTTCACAAGGCTTAATTTTTGCTTGCACTGAGCTTGCCGAATTGCTGGAGGGGTAGGAATCGAAGGAGTTGCCCGAAGGTCATTGCCTCCTCGCTTTGCTCGTCGCAATTCGGGGACAAGGTTCTCGCTACAGCCTAACAATAATCTATAAACTTTAATACCAAAAGGCATTAAAGTTTTCAGTGCTGCGGGACCAGGACTCGAACCTGGATTTAATGCTCCAGAGGCATTCGTCCTACCATTAGACGATCCCGCATTAAATCTTTAAATACTTTCTGACAGCTATTAAACTGGAAATGCTTCCCAACCCTATACCTGCAACAAGTTGAATTAAAACTAAAATCCAAAAATTTCCTAAAAATAATCCAAAAGTGCTTATTTCTGGAGCTACTTCTTTAATTGTAGAATCTAATCCAAAAGAAAGGCCAAGAGTTAAAAGAAGAGTAATTAAAGTAGCCAAGACACCGGCTGCTATTCCCTGAATGACAAAAGGGCCTCTAATAAACCAGTTAGAAGCTCCAACTAACCTCATAATTGATATCTCTTTTTTAGAGTTTAAAATGGCTATTCTTATAGTATTGAAAGCTACCAAAACAGCAATAGCTCCTAAAATCAAACTGAACAAAATTCCTCCTTTATTTAAGGCAGAGGTCAGAGAAAACAATCTATCAATAACAGGTTTTCTTCTATAATAATCAACTTTTTCTATTAAATTAGCAAAAGAACAATTCTCCAAAAAGCTGTTAATCTGCTCATATTGTGAGGCCTGATTTGCTTTAATACTCAAAGAAGCCAAAAAAGGATTGGTTCCCACCTCATTTAAAGATTCCATTAAAACAGGGTCGTTTTTATGCCTTTCTGTAAACTTTTCTAAAGCCGTTTCTTTGGAAACATATTCTATATCTTTAACTTCTGCAACCTGATTCAGCTCTGCTTTAGACTCCAAAATCTTATCAGGATTTACTTCCTCCTTAAAATAAACTGAAATGTCTACTTTTTCTTGAATACTGGAAATCAAAATATTAGAAGCTTGATTAAAAAGGTAAAGAGAAGAAATTAAAAAAATAACCATTATCATTATAAAAACGACAGCTACAGTCAATCCTGTATTTCTAAAAAAGCTCTCAAGCCCCAATTTAATTGTTCTTTTGAACGAAGATAGCATTATAAGACAAATCTTCCCTTTTCTTCATCTCGAACTACCTTACCTTGGTCTAAAGTAATCACTCTCTTACCCAAAGAATTAATTACTTCTTTGTCGTGGGTAGCCAAAATAATAGTAGTCCCTAATTGATAAATTTTAACCAATAAGCTAATAATATCATGGGTATTATAAGGATCCAAATTACCTGTGGGTTCGTCAGCCAATATTACGTCAGGTCTGTGAATTAAAGCCCTGGCTATAGTCAATCTTTGCTTTTCCCCGCCAGAAAGCTGGACTGGAAAATTACGGCTTTTATCAGATAGGCCTACAATCTCTAAAATTTGAGGCACGTCTCTTTCTATCTGCTCATCTGCAGCTCCTATTACTTCCATAACATAAGCCACATTTTCGTAAGCTGTTTTAGAATCAAACAATTTATAATCCTGAAATACGGTTCCTATTCTTCTCCTAAGCAAGGGGAGATCTGTTTTCTTTAACTGGGGAATATTTACTCCATCAAAGAATATCTCGCCCTGACTGGGTTTTTCTTCTCCTAAAATCAATTTTAGTAAAGTAGTCTTCCCTGCTCCAGATCTTCCAACAAGGGAAACAAACTCTTTCTCTTTCATTTTAAAAGAAACATTGTCTAAAGCTACTATTAAATCTCCTCCCACGGGAGAAGAATATGTTTTGCTGACTTCTTTAATATCAATCATTTACCTTAATTTCAGCTAAAATAAATTGATTTAAATTTCCATCCAACACTTCCTCTATATTAGATGTTTCAACTTCTGTCCTCAAATCTTTTACCATTTTGTAAGGATGTAGAACATAGGACCTGATTTGATTACCCCAAGAAGCTGAAATATTATCTCCCTTAACCCTTTTCAATTCTTTTTCTCTTTCTCTTTCTTTCAACTGATAAAGTTTAGAGTAAAGAACTTCCATAGCTTTTTCTTTATTCCTTCCCTGGAGCCTTTCAGCTTGAGAACTTACAACAATTCCTGTGGGAATATGGGTAATCCTAACAGCTGATTCTCTTTTGTTGACATATTGTCCTCCGGGACCTGAGGCCCTAAAAGTATCTATTTTCAAATCGTCTGGTTTTATCTCAATTTCCTTTTGCTCTCCCTTATCTATCACAGGAAGAACATCTACCAAAGCAAAAGATGTATGGCGAAGCCCTTTAGCAGAAAAAGGGGAAATTCTAACTAATCTATGAACTCCTGATTCTTTCTTTAAAAGACCAAAAGCATAAGAACCCCTAATTTTCATAGTAACAGACTTTATCCCAATTCTTCCCTCAGGACCTCCTCCTTCACCAAAAGATTGCTCCAAAATCTCTGTTTTAAATCCCTTTCTCTGGCAATATCTTTCAAACATTCTCAATAACATTGTAGTCCAGTCTTGAGCGTCAACTCCTCCAGCTCCGGCAAATATTTGTAAAATAGCATTATTTTTATCGTACTTACCCGAAAGAAAAGTTTTAAACTCTTCTTTCTTAATTCTTTCCTCCAAATTCCCTACCTTATTCTCTATTTCCTTTAAAAGATTTTCATCTTCCGTAATATTAACTAACTCTTTTGCCTCTTTAAACTCTTTTCCAATTTCTTCTAAGTTTTCTATTTCCTCTTTTAAGCCTGACAATTCCTGATTTATTTCAGATGCTCTCTTTCTATCTTTCCAAAAATCAGGTTTCTGAATCTCTTTCTCCAACTCTTTTATTCTTTCTTTCTTTTTTTCTACATCAAAGACAGTCCAGCAACTGCTGGAGTTTACTTTCTAAGCCTTCAATTTTCTCTATTAATTCTTTCATATCTATGTTTCTAATTTAGCACATTTTAAAATCCAAAACAAGAAAAAAAAGAGGGGTGGTCTTAGAGACCACCCCTTACTGGAACTAGAGAGTATCTGCTGGATTCGATGGAATTGTCTTTTTCCCTAAGCTCCAGCAGCTTTCGGGCGG
>CAZFHD010000020.1:0-8108 GCA_964518455.1 uncultured Candidatus Saccharibacteria bacterium
AGGAAATGTTTCTGATAAAGAGATGCGGAGAGTTTTTAATCTTGGCGTTGGTATGGTACTGATTACTCCTCCGGAAAACCTCGGCAAAATCGCAGATCTTTTAGCAAAAAGAAGAGGATCTGCTTATCTTCTGCCTATCGGCGAGATTAAAAAAGCTTCCTTTTCTGAAGGAGCAAAAGTAATTTTTACTTTTTAATAAAAAAATAAAGCCCCAAATGCTTGGGGCTATTTTTTTATCTCTGAGCGTCATCGTTAGTTTGTATCGGGATTATTCCTAATCGTTCTGCCAGGTCTTCAACCCATATCTTCATAAGTGCTTCAACCTTGCGGGCGATATCGACACTGCAAAAACGAAAACTTCCGTCGCTACCAAAAGCTAGAACTTTCCCCTGAAGACCCTTTAAGATGGCGCTCTCGAGGTTGATACCGCAGAGAGTACCAATTCTCTCAATCTGGCTTGCCCTGATATCGGAGTCGGCATCCTGATATGTCAGAACTAGCAAAAGCGCCATGAATCTTTCCAAAAGCTGAAGTTCTGTACATCGGTCCTTTCCTTTTTCTCCCCTTAGGAGCTTCATAAGCTCCTCTAGAGAATAAGTTACATCTCCACCGGTATGTTTCGGCGTCATCGGGTATCTCCTTTTCTAGTCGTAAGGACTAAAGAACAAAACTCTTAACTAAACCAGGTTAACATATTTTTAAATCTTTGTCAAACTTCTCATTGTAGCTCACCAAAAATCTCTCCATTTATCTTCAGCCGAGAACGGATCTCGGTGGCTTCATTTTCACTTTTTTTGGATTTTTATTGCTTTTCCTTTAATCAAAGCCTCTGTAATTTTTTTCCTGGCAGAAGTTAAAATCCTTTGAAGAGTGCTTTGGGAAACTCCCATTTTTTTGGCAGCTTTAACTTGTCCTATTTTCTTGTAATCACAGAATCTTAAAGCTTCTAACTCATCTGAAGCTAATTCCACCTCTTTTAATTCTGAAAGAGGCACAGCTCTGGGCTTAAAATAGGTTACATTAGGATCAAAATAAACTTTTCTTTTTTTGACTGGTCTAACCATGATTAGGTATTAGGTATTAGGTATTAGGTATTTTTTTGTTTCTGAAACTTTAAATCTAACTCGAATCCAGAGTTCAATTAGCTCATAAGCTCCAAAAAATACCGTTACATAAAATACATTTCCTAAAAGAGTATTTTTGAAAAATGGGATAGCCATCAGATAGCACTGAAATAAACCGGCTAATGTTTTTACATACCAAGGAGTAAAAACCCAGACTGCAAGATTGGTAACCACAAAAAATATAATAGCAGACAAAATTGCGCTTCCTCCAATATTATACCATTTTTTATGTTTTTTCAGCCAAAAACCTAAAATTACAAAAAAGAGAAAACACCCGTATACAATAATCATTAAGCCGACCTCATAATAACCTCCAAGGAATATATCTGAAATAACCATAACTGCCATCGGCAAAATGAAAGCTATTTTTCTAGAAAGGTAAACTCCCCCAAATAAAGCAATAGCTGCAACTGGAGCAAAATTCGGAGGGTGAGGTAAAAGACGCAAACTAACTCCAATTAAAATAAAAACAATAGCTATAACAAATGCCAAAATTTTTCCTTTCTTTGAAATCATATTTGTATAAATAAATTAACGCAGATAATATTCAAATTTACTTATTCCTAATATCTAAAAATATATTTTTCTTTTGTTGGTGAACTCCATAAATCTTAAATGACAAAGGTTCTTTAAAGCAAGGACCATCATATACTAAAGAATGGTACTCTCCATTTTCTCCGCAAGGATCTACGCTTTTTTCTTTTAATATATCTCTTAAAAATTCTTTATCAATTTCTCTGCCCAAGTACTTTTTATTCAATTTTTTTAACCAGACCGAGCAAATAACTGCTTTAAATCCTTGGTTTATAAAATTTTCTAAAATTAACTTGGTTGTTTTTTTCCACAAAGGAGCGTGGTATCGCAGCCCTGCCTCCTTTATCACCGTTTCATTATACTCTCTGCAGTCTTCTAAAAATATGTCCCCGAAAATCAATCTATCCACCCCTTTTTTCTTTAATTTTTTCAACCCGAGTTTAAAATCCTGGCGGTATTCATCTCCCCGAGTTGGTATCATTAATGGCTTAATACCTATTGCTTCGGCCTGCTTTTTAATTAGCTCCTTTCTATATCCATGAAACCGAGCTCGGGTATTATCCGGATTATACAAATGTAAAAGATATTCTACGTTAAAACCCTGTTTTTGGGCTTGATATAAAGCAAAGGTGCTGTCTTTTCCTCCGCTGGAAGCAATGGCATACGCAACACTCATAATATTTACCAATCAACTTTTTCATACCTCCATTCTATTTTGTCGCCGGGTTTTACTATTTGCTCTCCAGCCCCCTTGTTGGCTTTTTCTCCATTAATATAATACATCCAATTTTTCTTTTCTTTTTTATTGTTTTGAAGACCTCCAATAGCTTTAATCCAAATTCCTATATCGTATTCAGTATAATCAAGAGCTATTTCTGTTTGTTTCAATAAATCAAAAACAGTAGTTTTTTCTCCAACTTCCATTTTAAACGTCTGGAGCTCTCCAATTCCATCATCAATAACTAAAAGAGCTTTTTCTTCAACCGGCAGCTCACTCTTTATTTGGGATACAGCAGCTGGAGCTAACTTCTCTATTTCTAATTGAGTATTTATTCCCCATGCCCCTATTCCAATTATTGAGATTAATCCTATCCCAATTAAAATTTTTAGATTTCTATCAATCTTTTTCATTTAAAAATCCCTTTTCGAGAGGGATTGAGAATAATCTTTATTAAAATAAAGACTTATACTCCATCTTTTGCTCGAAGGTGGGTATTAAAAATAATAACATAGATGGTATTCTGGCTTCCAAACACTCAACATTTTAAGCGCTTGGTCACAGTTGCGGCACAGCCCCGGATTTCCTCGCCTTGCCGTAACTTTAGCGAAGGCAGGTCACCGGCATTCCCCATCCGTTGCGAAGAACTGATTTACTTTATTATATTCTCTAAAAACTTTATGTCAACTGTGGATAACCCCGTAGAAGAAATTTGACAGGATTTTCGAAGAAAATCTAATTTGCCGAAGGCAGTCAAATTTTCTCTACGGGGATAACTAATATTCAATTCCTTTTCTTGCTTTTATTCCCTTTCTATAATAATGTTTTTTTTCTTCAAATTCGGTAACTAAATCTGAAATTTTAATAATTTGCTTTGAACACTGTCTGCCGGTTAAAACTATATCTATCTTTTTCTGATTTTCTCTAAGAAAATCCAAAACCTCTTTTTTATCAAAAAAACCAAGTTTTAAGACAACACAAATTTCATCTAAAATCAGGAGGTTATATTTTTTAGATTCTGCTACTGTTTTTGCTAAATCAAATCCTCTCTTAACTAATTCACAATCTTTTTTTGTAGCTTCTTTTACTCCAATTTTCTTGAGTTGAGGATGAGCTTTTAAATAACTTTTTGAAACAAAAAATCCTTCTCTGCCAAAGGATTTAATATCAAAATCTTTTATTTTTTCAATTATCTTATTTTCAGAACTTCCGGTTTTTAAAAACTGAATCATTAAAACTTTCTTTCCAGCCCCCGCAGCCCTCACTCCCATTCCAATAGCAGAGGTTGTTTTCCCTTTGCCGTTCCCGGTTAAAACATAAATCATAGAATTATAAATTATATAATTGCGGCATTCGGTCAAAAAAGAAAAGTAAACTTTTCTTTCTCTCCCTCACTTGCAATTATAGAAGTTTTTTTTGACCCGGGCTTATTTCGCAGACAGGTCCATCACATCCAGAAGGACCTTTACTAGTTCTATCTTCTTTTTCATAGACCAGAATTTGAGAGAAATCAATTTCTGGAAAACGAGAAAAAACTTCTTCATACCTTTGCTTTGTTATTTCTTCATAAGGAGCAAGTTGATAAATATGTTCGCCTTTAGAAAGAAAAGTAAGTCCTCCTATAATATCCCAATTTTCATACAGCCAGTTAGCCACCTTAATCCATTCGTTATTCTTAACTAAAATTGTAATTGAAGGATTATGTTCGGTATAATTTTCTTTAACCATCTTCCAATATTCAAGTTGGCTAATAGCATCCAAATCTTTTCTAAAAACTGACTTCTTAGGAGCTACAATTGGAAACTCAAGCACATAAGTACCGGCTGAAGCCTCGGTCTGGCCGACTTCGGGATGATAAGAAACCTTCTGTTCTTTCAACATATGAAAAAGAGGGTCTTCGGCTGAAATTCTGACTCGCCTGATATAATAAGGAGCATATCTAGTATGCATTCCGGCAGAAGAATCCACTAATTGAGAAACAGTTCCAGAAGGTTTGACCGAAGTAATAGCAGTGCCAGGATTAATACCAAATTGCTTGGCATATTTTTGATTAACTTCCAAGGCTTTCTTGCGAAGCTTCTCAAGAGTACTCTGATTGCGAACTGCTGGGCAATCCCATTGGCCAGTGATAGAAACTCCTAATAATCTCTCTTCCTCACAATTTTTCTTCCATTCTTTTGAAATATAGGGAAAATTAGTAAAGGTAGATTGATAAGTGCCGAGAATAGTAGCAATCCTAACTTTTTTAAGCAAAGATTGTTCTGTATCCTCGGGTCTAGCTACCACCTCAGTTAAATTACAGAAACTTTTGGATCTTAACACAATTTCTCCACAGTTATGAAGATAGAATCCATTTCCATCAAAAGCATTAATATTAGGAACATTACAATCATAAACGACCTCTTCCCCTAGAGAAATAATATTGACAACTTTAGAACTAAATGGTTCTCTATTTAAATTCCTTCGGTATCTTTGTATCAAGTTTTCTAACTTCTCTCTTTTTTCAAAATCGCTAAAATTTATCCTAGAAGCAAACTCTAAAATATCAGCTTTAGAAATTATAAGTTCGTGTTGAGCTTTGCAAAAATACTCCTTTTTACCTCCTCTACCATCAGGCAAAAATTTCTCTCCGGCGTCACGACGATTCTTATAAACTTTACTAATAATCCCTAACCTGGCCAACATTCGCTGACCAGCTTTAAGGTTAGATAACGAACTAGAACTTAACCTTATACTTACCCCTTTCTTCTGCTCTCCCTGAACAGATCCATCAGCATCAAACCAACCTTGGAGAAATCCTTCATAAAAATCTGACGAGCTTTTTTCAATATCTTCTGTTATTACCTTACTTCTATACCTCATACCAAAAGAAAAAGCGAGATTTCCCAAACCTGCCGAGCCTATCCTAATAAGTCCAGTTTTTGTTTTATAACCAACCAAATCACTGCGAGCCCCTACTGTATTATTGATCAAAGCCAAGGCTTGATTTGCCATTTCAAACTGCCCTATTCCCCAATAATCTAAATTTGCCTTGTAATTCTTTTCAATATTACCATCTCCTAAAAGATTCCCAAGAAGCCATCCTTCTTGTTCAGTACCCACGCCTACCCACTTAATATTTTTATGGTTATGTAAGATAATTTTATCACCGGAACGCAACTCTTTAACTTTTTTCCATTTATTGCGTTGAATCTTTCTAGATTTATAATCAACCAGTAAAACTTTGTGATTATCTGTGGCTTTGAAACTAAAACCGCGGTCAGTCTGAACTTTAAAAACCTCTTTTTTACCAGTTTTAAAAAATCCAAAACTTTGATAGGATTTCCTATTTACAATAGCTTCAAACGGTATATTAATTAACTCCCTAACTTTCTTGGCGCCATTTGAGGTCATAATCCAAGTATCAGAAGTCACACAAGGATTTGTCCCGGAGGTCTGTAAATACTTTTTAAATTTTTTCCACCTGCGTGAAGGAAGCTGTTTTTTTAATCCTCCACGATTAAAAATGCCCCTTTCTCCAGTACCACTTTTTGCCAAAGCCAACCACTCTTCTATAAACCGAGCAGCATCTGGCTTCTCATTATATGCTACTGAATTATTAGCCATTGAACGTTGGGAATTAGTAATATAATAATGACCTGTTTTTGCTCTTCTCATCTCTTCGTCTTCTAAATCAGAAAGAGAAATAAGAGCCGATCGCCGGACTCCACCCATCATTACCATTTCTCCAACTTTACAAATAATATCATGAATATCAATGGGTCTTAACCGCCTGCCCTGGTTATCCAATACCTTTTTCCTAGCAAAATCTAAAAGAGAACGGAGAGGCTCAGGTCCTGAACTTCTCCCACCCATTGTTCTTAATCGAGCTCCGGCTGGACGAAGCTTTGAATAACTAAATTCAATATCTTTACCTTTATACCAAGTTTTCAATCCCAAAGTCAAAGCGTCTCCCCAGCCCTCTTTGCTATCCGCAATTACATAAATAGGCAAGATTTTACCAGTCTGATGTTTTATTATCGGCAACTGTTGAATATTTTGATTCTCTACTGAGAATCCCACCCCAGATCCACACATCAAAAGGTACAAAATCTCAGAAAAATCAGTTAGTTTGGTGGGAGCAATATATGAACAATTATAAACATTCACATTAGTAGCCCGAGCCGCTTTCCCTGCCGACCACATCAGTCTCATTGAAGGCATTACTTCCTGATTTAAAATAGCTTCTCCAACTTCCTGATATTCTCTCTTTTTTAGCTTGTCCTTAAGATTTTCTTCCATAAAATCAATAAAGCGATCTACGGTTTCAATCCAAGTTTCCCGTCTCTTTTCTTCTTCTAACCAACGAGAATAACTCCTATAATAAATGAATTCTCCCAAGAAATTCCGGAAATATTTCTTACTCTCTTGAGCTAATTTTCTTACTCTGTCCGGGACCTGTCTTTGCTTTTCTCGTATCCTGGCTCTTTCTTGACGATAAAGAATATAGGCCTTAGCTGTCTTTGGAAAATCCATTATTATCAACATTTCTTCTATTAAATCTTGGATTTCTTCAACGGTAGGAATATGAGCTGGAGGATAACGTTTTTTTAATTCCCTAACTACTCTTTCTGCGATCCGAGAAGGATCTTTGTCCAAATTTCCCTCCTTGGCAGCTTCCATTGCTTTAGAAGTGGCATTAACAATTTTTGATGAATCAAAACCAACAATTCTTCCGTCTCTCTTTTTGACTTTTTCAATTTTTCTTTTTTCTTTTGACAACATATTCCTTAGTAATTAAGTTCCGCTGTTAGGAGAAGCAAATTATTCTATTTTACTCCCAATAAAAAAAGAGGTCAAACTTGGCTTAATCTCCTTTGAAAACTCAAGTTTTTCCACAGCCAATTAGTTAGATCCCGTTAGACCCAATCAAATAATTAAGGAGCTTAGCTCCTTGTTTAATTTACTATAGATAAGTTTAATTTCTTCTTTAGCCTTCAAATTTGTCTCCATAATTGGAGTCAAGCTGGAAACTGCTTTAAAAATATTTTTGTCATAAGAAATCTTACCCAGCACTACTTTTCTCCGAAAAGTAGTGCTGGATTTACTTAAAACCCACTTCTCTATTTTATTATTTAACTCAGGATTTATATCCCATTTGTTTATCACCAAGCCCCAGGAAATTTGAAAATGGTTTACAACTTTTAAAACTCTTTTTAAATCGGAAAAGCCAGAAAGAGTGGGTTCTGTTACTAAGATAGCAAAATTTACATCTTGAAGAGAGGCTATGACCGGACAACCCGTGCCAGGGGCAGAATCTATCAACATCAAGTCCCTATTAAATTCTTCAGCTCTTCTCTTAATTTCTGAAACTATTTTTCCAGAACCTGTTTCCCCTGGATAAAGCTGGCCCGAAACTAAAGGGAATCCATATTTTATTTCTTTACTCCTTATCTCACCATTTTTTACAGGTCTCATCTTTACCACCCCTTTAGGACAAAAAACTTCACAAGCGCCGCATCCTTCGCACAAAAACGGGTTTAATTTTAATTCTCCTCTTTCTATTTCCAAAGCATTAAATCTACATTTCCCTGCACATTGCTTGGCTTCCTTTTCGGTTAGCTTACTACTATCAATTATAGGCTTTTCAGAAACACTTATTTTTTTTACCTTTTCCCATCTTTCCGGTTCTCCTAGCCAAACAGCTAAGTTAGGCGCGTCAACATCACAATCTACGGCAACAATTCTCTTCT
>CAZFHD010000021.1:0-8030 GCA_964518455.1 uncultured Candidatus Saccharibacteria bacterium
GCTGGTAGGTAAGCCCTTATTTGTTTGGCTTTTAAATAAAGGAATAGATTTTTCAATCGTTGATAAATCTACAGAAAATCCTGTTTCCTTTTTTAAAAAAGCAGATATTATAATATCAGGTGCAGGGAAAGCCGACTTGATTAGAGGAGAAATGGTAAAAGAAGGAGTTGTGATAATTGATGCTGGAACTTCTCTAAAAAAAGGGAAACTGGCAGGTGATGTTGATTTTGAAAGCGTTTCTAAGAAAGCCAGTTATATTACACCCGTGCCTGGCGGTGTGGGTCCTCTAACGATCGCCTGTTTATTTGAGAACTTAATAAAATTAAACATTTAATCCCTGATGTTAAACAGTCATAAAAAAAGCCCTACGTTTGACGTAGGGCTTTTGCGTTGGCGGACAATATTATTATCGTTTTTGCAAACAACCTTCCTGTCGTCCGCCAACTTTGTTTTTAATGAGACGAGACAACTGCAAACTCGTCTTTTGGAAGACAGGAACACGCTCGTCTCGTCTCATAGGTTAGTGGACATACACACATTCGTCTATAAAAGACACTCTTTGTTTCGTCCGCTAACTATATTATTGTATAAAAATATATGTTTTTGTCAAGTTGCAATATAATAAAAGCCCTGAACTATTTTAGCTCAGGGCTTTGGGTTGGTGGACATCATGGCCATCGTTCCTAAAGAACACCATCTGGATCGTCCGCCAACTTTGTTTTTAAATTACCTCTTATTTTCCCTGCTGATGCTGTCTTTCAATCTTCCACCACTCGCGGAAAAGCCACTCAACAAACTTGGTTCGAGTTCGCCAAAGAGCCATTTTGTGAATATGAGCGTCAGTGTACCTTTTTTTGCCCTTGGGCCCTATTTCTACCTCTGGGTGGGCTTGACGGAGTTTCTTTTTATACTCCCGAAGCTTCTTTCCCCAATAGCTGTCGGGCCGGTAGTTGAACTGCTTGCCCAGCAAAAATAAGGCCTGCCGGGCATCAGGATGCCAGTTTGCTATAGCGCCGCGTCTTTGTCTGGCGAATTTGCCATCTGGCAGAACGTGGGTTCCGCAAAAGGCCTTAAGTTGGGGCGGCGTTTCAAAGCGCCTGATGTCCTGAATTGAAGCAATAAGGCGAGCGGCAATCATAGGGCCGCAGGCCACAATGGGCTCAAAGAGTTCATTGTAAATATCCAGTTCTTTTAGTGCCTGGAGCAGCTCTTTTTCTCGCGCTTTTTCTTCTGTTGCCAGGGCGTTGAAAATTGTGTCATTTGCCTTGGCTTCATCAAATCTTGCTTCAATGGAACCTTCAGGGAATAATCCCTCCTCGCGGCAGAATATTCTGCCGATAAGGTTTTGTCTGAGCCGCTGCTCGCAGGCAATTCTTGCCTTCATTGCATCAATTCTTGCCTGTAAGCATTCTCGGACTAGAATCAACTTGCGGTCACGAGGTTCTACCAGATAGAAAACTCCAGGCAGGTCTCTGACTAATTCAGCCAGAGACAAGGCGTCTTCTTCCTTGGCGCGTTGCCTTTTTTCCTTTAGGCGAAAAGCTGGGATTCGGAGAACTCTTGCATTGATTTCTTCAGCGCGTCGCGAAAGAGCGAAAGCTAACCTGTCACCGCTTCCGCCGAGAATCATAGCAACCGTATCATCTGATTTTAGGCCGTCAAATTCGCTGGCTACTTTACTTGCCACAAACCATGTTTTTCTTTCTTGCTTTAATAGGTGTTCAGGAAAATCCTTTGGATCCTCGTCTTCTCTGAGCTTCCTCCATTTAATATGAAACGGGAGGAATTTTGCGAGGTCCTCGTCAAGAGCGATTTTTCTGAATTTGGTAGGAAATTGGGCAAAAGCCCAGAGTAATTCCTGCATTTCATCACCAAGATTGCAGGTAATGGTTTTTCTGTCTTGCAGGACGGCAATCTGGGTGGGTTTTGCCTTTCCTTCAGCGGTTTGTTTCACTCTGTGTCTGATTCCGATGAATCTCATTCTTTACTCCTTTCTTTTTTGCCCGGTTTTTTCGGGTTTCGTCCGCCTCGGGCGGACATTTCTATTTCGTCCGCCCTAGGCGGACATCTATTTTCAAAGAGCAAGCGCTCTTTTATGAGTAGCGCTGGCGGACACGCACAGGATCGTCCATTTGGACAACAACGGCTCTCGTCCGCCAGCGCTTGCCCAGTAATACAACTTCCAGAATGCTTACGCATTACGAAGTAACTGGAAGTTGATATACTGGGCTTGAGAGGGGACAGGACCACATTCGTCCCTTTAGAAGGAACATTTCCTCCCTCGTCCCCTTTTCAAGAATATCAATAATTTAATACCCTTGAAAAAGGGGCGAGACAGATCCCTTGTCGTCTTTTTAGACAGTATTTGTTTCGTCTCGCCCTTAAAGTTTGGGAGGTTGGGCCTCCCCAAACTTTGTTTTTAATGAGACGAGACAACCATCGAGTCGTCTTTTAGAAGACAGGAACACCCTCGTCTCGTCTCATAGATTAGCGGACACACTCTGTATCGTCCCGAAGGACATTGTGCGTTTCGTCTGCTAACTCTAATAGCATATCAGACATGAAATAATTTGTCAAGTTTTTGGATTTTAAAAAAGAGTCCCGCAAAAGCAGGACTTTTTATTTAGAAAAGAGCAAGGGCTTCCTTGAAATTGGGAGACATTATTCCTTCATTAGGCAAAGAGGAAACAATGCCTGCGATGCTAATCTCCTGAATATACGCTGGTTGCTCCATTGCTTTTTGTTTTCTATTCAACGTTTCCAAGAACCGGTCGTTTAATTCTTTTCGCATTTCTCGCCAGGGCTCTTCAATTCGGACAACGCTGATATATTTATTAAGATCTCCTTCTGTAATCCTTTGAAAACCTTTTTCTATTTCTTGTTTTGCCCCGGCGACCATTTGGATGACTTTAAGACCGGGCTGGGAGACATGTACTGCTGCAGCTCGGAATGCTTCTCGGATAATAGCAATGACTTTTTCATTAATTCGACAGTATTTATTAAGGCGTTGGAGGATACTGTAGGGCCATTCAAATTCTTCAATCATCGTGCGTACCCTTTTGGCTTCTTCACTCGCCAAGAAGGTTTGAAGAAGTTGGTCTAACTCTTCGCTTTCTGGCAGGACAATATGAGTTTGGTAAGAAAAAACATCAGCAAACTTTCCCGGGCAGTTTTGTTCAATCCATCTCATATATCCTCTTAGGCGTTCTTCTCTTCTTGCTATGGCAAATTCCAGTTTTGTAGCAAGATGATGTTCGCCAAGAGTAATCATTTCTCCTCGTTCGTGTACTGCCATATATCCTAAGATCTTAGCTGGCGTATCAGGATACATATCATAAATGACAAGCAAAAGCCAACTTCCTTTTGCTTTAGCGTATTTTTCACCACCGATTATCACGTCCCAGCTATTCATAAGACAGTGGGCAAAAGCAGGTCCGCTTTCTTCGTAAATCCGCTTGGGAACATCGGAGGTTGAAACTAAAGCAAACTCAAAATCCATACCGTGTCCTTGATATCGCCTGACATTGCCTTTTTTGAGAGCGTTTTCGTACAACCTGGTACAGGTGTCTTCCCTTTCTTGGTATTGCCGAAGCTCCATTCGCATTTCTTGCTTTGTTATTAAGCTTTGTTCGAGACGGTGAAAGAGTTCTTGTCTTAAAGATAGAGCTTGCGATTGTCTTAATTCAAAATGCATTCCCATGTTCATGCTCATTTTTTTGCTCCTTCCTTTTTTGTTCGCCGAAGCGAACATTTCTATTTCGTCCGCCCTAGGCGGACATCTATTTTCAAAGAGCAAGCGCTCTTTTGGGTTCAGTGCTGGCGGACAAAGGAGCTGTCGTTCCGAAGAACACTTGAATCTTCGTCCGCCAGCGCTTGAGAGGGGACACCAATTCTATCGTCTCAGAGAGACAGTTGTAAGATCGTCCCCTTTTCAAGAACTCCGTAAAAGAATCCTTGAAAAAGGGGCGAGACATCCCCTTGATCGTCTTTTCAGACATTCTAAATATCGTCTCGCCCTCGCCCTTCACCTTTCCTGTAGGAAAGGTGAAGGGCTTTGTTTTTGCCTGCCCATCATAGACGGGCAGGGGAGTTGGCAGACAAAGGAGCTGTTGTTCCGAAGAACACTTGAATCTTCGTCCGCCAACTTTGTTTATAATGAGACGAGACACACTCAGATTCGTCTTAATATTAAAGACAACCTCCTAATCGTCTCGTCTCATAGGTTAGCGGACATTGTCATAATCGTTCCACTGGAGAACAGGTATCCTATCGTCCGCCAATACAAAGAACAATATCTGTACTATAACAAACAGGATTTATTCTGTCAACCTTTCACCTAAAGCTTTGGGTGAAGGGTCAAATAAAAAATGCCCTATTTTAGGGCATTTTGTGGTGCCGGGGGAGGGACTCGAACCCTCAAGCCCTTGCGGACAGTAGATTTTGAATCTACCTTGTTTACCAATTTCAACACCCCGGCTATTAACTTAACTATTTTGCCACACTTTTCTCAAATTGGCAATCCCCGAAGAAGAACTGCCTTCAGCGTTTCTCTGCGGGGCAGGCTTTGTTGGAACAGACTATTTTCTTTCCTTTTTCTACCAAAAGCGAACCGCATTTAGGGCATTTTTCGCCAGTGGGCTTATCCCATAAAGCAAAGTCGCATTTGGGCCATTGGTTGCAGGCATAAAATATTTTTCCACTTTTAGTTCTTTTTTCAATAATCTCGCCTTTTCCGCATTTAGGGCATTTTATTCCCAAAGTTTTTTTCTCCAGAGGTTCTGTATATTTGCATTCTGGGAATTTAGAACAAGCGTAGAATTTACCGTATTTACCAAGGCGTACTATCAAAGGAGCTCCGCATTTAGGGCATTTTTTATTAGTAGGTTTCTCTGTGATGTCTTTTTTCTTGACTTCCTGATATTTATTTTGAAGGTTTTTATCAAAGGGTTTGTAAAACTCTTCTGCAACTTTAGTCCATTTTTCTTCCCCTTGAGCAATTTTGTCTAAATCTTCTTCCATTTTTGCTGTAAATTTAATATCTACTATTTTAGGAAAGTGCTCTACTAAGAGGTCATTTACTATAAGGCCTATTTCTGTAGGGTAGAGCCTTCCTTGTTTTTTTTCTACATAGTTTCTCAATTGAATTGTAGAGAGAATGGAAGCATATGTAGAGGGTCGACCTATGCCATTTTCTTCTAATACCTTGATCAAGCTTGCTTCTGTGTATCTTGGAAGAGGTTGAGTAAAATGTTGAGAAGGGATCAGTTTTAAAAGCTTCAAAATATCTTCTTTTTTTAAATCCGGAATTTCAGATTCTTTAAAGTTTACGGGGTATACCTTTAAGAATCCATCAAATTTTAGGATCTGTCCTGTTCCTCGGAAACCATAGTTTTTAGCTTTAATATCAACTTTTGTTGAATCAAAGAGAGCAGGGGCCATTTGGGAGGCTATAAATCTTTGCCAGATTAATTTATAGAGCTTTTGTTGATTATTATCCAGTTTGTCTTGAAGTTTTTCTGGGGTATTACCCGGAAAAGTAGGCCTTATTGCCTCATGGGCTTCTTGGGTTTTTCCTTTAGCTTTGTATTTTCTGAAATATCCCGGCCAGTAGTTTTTACCATAGTTTTCCTGGATGAATTTTTTGGCTGCAGATAAAGAAAGCCGAGAAAGGTTTAGAGAATCTGTTCTATGATAGGAGATAAATCCCTTTTCATATAATCTTTGGGCCGTCATCATGGTTTTTTTAGCGGAAAATCTTAATTTTTGCCAGGCGTCTTGTTGGAGAGTGCTGGTAGCAAAAGGCGGGAAAGGATTTCTTTTTGTTTCTTTCTTTTCTACATTTTCTACTATATATTCTGCTTCTTTTAAATCCTTAATGACTTCATCTGCTTCTTTTTGAGTTTTAATTCCTAATTTAGGAATTGTTTTTTCATCTTTTTTAATAAGCTTTGCCAGAAATTCATTTTTTGTGTTTGTCTCGTATTTTAATTTTGCGTCTGTTTTGCGAGATTGAAGCAGGGCTTCGATCATCCAGTATTCTTCTGGCTTGAACTTTTCTATTTCTTTTTCTCTCTCCGCTACAAGTCTTACAGCTACTGATTGGACTCTCCCAGCAGATAATCTTCTGGCTACCTTTTTCCACAAAAAAGGAGAAAGCTTGTATCCTACAATTCTGTCTAAAATTCTTCTGGCTTGCTGGGCATTTACTAAATTTAGATTCAATTCTCTTGGGTTTTGAAGGGCTTTTTCTATGGCGGGTTTTGTGATTTCATGGAAAACAATCCTCTCAGGATTCTCAAGTTCTAAAACTTTGGATAAATGCCAGGCAATAGCTTCCCCTTCTCTGTCCTCATCTGTGGCTAGAATAGTCTGGCCTGCTTTTTTTACTTCTTTTTTGAGAGAAGAAATAACTTTCCTAGATTTTGGGGGAATGACATATTTTGGCTTAAAGTTATTTTCTGTATCTACTCCGAGTTCGCTTTTTGGTAAATCTCTGATATGCCCAAAGGAGGACTCCAGTTTGTAGCCTTTTCCTAAGAACTTTTTTATTGTCCTTTGTTTCGTAGGGCTTTCTACAATAATTAATCTCATGTTTGAATATTATAGCAGAAATTAAAAAAAACTTGAATTTTCTTTAATAATCTATTAGGATATTGAATATGAGAACCTGACTTTCGGTCAGAACCTTGTATGTTTGCCTTTGGCAAGCCGTTGACTGGCACATTAAAAATAAAAGAAAGGAGGGAAAGATGCCAGATGGACGAATAAGAAGAACGATAAAAGATTTGCTATCAGAGAAAAAAGTCACTGTTAATAAAGATGGGATTATGAGGATTCTTCCTCATCGAGGGACAGTGCTTCTCTTAGATGAAGTTGTAATTTCTAGGGAAGCTATTAGAGGACAGCTTTTAATAAGAGATGAATTTTGTATTGGTCATGCTGTGTTTGACGGGAGTTTGGTTTTTCGAGGAGTTGATATTCCTGAAATGGCAGCTCAGCTTTTGGGCGTTTCTTGGGCTCATCAGCATCCAGAGTTCCAAAATAGGATTGGATTTTTAAGAGAAATTGGAGGAGCTAAGTTTCACAAACCTATAATCCCCGGGGAGTTGCTGATTGTTGAAATAGACCCGGCGAAAATTAGACAAAAAGTTTTGGGTGGACCTGAGCTCGAAAAAATGCTGATTACGGTGACAGCCAGGGATATTTCAGCGAGAGTAAAAAAAGAAAGAAAAGCCACTATTGCTTCTGTAAAACTGGCTATTATTCCTCCTTAATAAGAAGAAAAATAAGCTTGGTGAATTTAATCACCTCGTTTCATTATGAAACGAGGTTTTTTTCTTGACATTCTTTTTCATTCTTTTTCATTCTTTGGATATTATTTCTCTAATCTCTCTTTCATTTCTTTCATCATTCTTTTAATAACCTCTTTTGTGATTTTTTTCTCTTCTTTGTTGAATTTTTGAAGAACGAATTTTTCGGGATTTTTTGGTTTTCCTTTTTCGGGTTGAATGCCGACTCTAAAACGGGTAAAGTTTTTTGTTCCAATCTCCTTGATTATAGAATCAACTCCTTTATGGCCGGCCGATCCCCTGGCTTTTACAATTTTTATCTTGCCAAAAACAATATCTATATCATCGTGGATTACGAATAGATTTTCGAGATTTATTTTGTAAAAATCCATTATTTTCCTTATAGCTTTACCTGATTCATTTATAAAAGTCTGAGGTTTTAAAAGAACCATCTTTTCTTTTTTTAAGATTTTTTCTGAAATCAGAGAGTTAAACTTTTTAGATAATTTAAAATCAGGGAAATTATTTTCCTTAGCTATTTGATCTATTATTTGAAAACCGACATTGTGTCTGGTATCTTTGTATTTTTCCCCAGGATTTCCTAATCCTGCAATAATTATCATTTCTCTATTTTAACAGTTTTTGTTCTATTTTGTAATGTTTAACCTTTATATCTTCCAGTAATTTAGGGTTGACCCTCACGACCAAACGAGGGCAAACCGCCGAAGGCGGTAAATTTGG
>CAZFHD010000022.1:0-7947 GCA_964518455.1 uncultured Candidatus Saccharibacteria bacterium
CCTGATTTATCAAATCGGGATTAACCGGAACCTCAAATATCTCTTTTGGTAATAAAACCTCTCCTGTTTTTTCTCCTTTTTGGTTGTAGACTGTGGTTTTCATTAATTTTTAATTTTCTCCTTTAATTTCTACAACAGTTCCTCTTCTTCCGGGAACAGCTCCTTTTATAGCCAGTATATTATTTTCTTTGTCAATTTTTGCTATTTTTAAGTTCTTAACCGTAACTCTTTCAAAACCCATTCTTCCCGGCATTTTTCTTCCTTTAATGACTCTCTGAGGAAACATTGAGCCAATTGACCCTATTCTTCTCTCTATGTGTTTTGAACCATGAGAAGCCGAAGCTCCTTTGAATCCCCATCTTTTAACACCTCCGGCAAAACCTTTTCCTTTAGAAAGAGAGGAAACTTTAATTTTTTCACCTTCTTTAAAAACCGAAACATCAATCTTGTCTCCTACTTTAACTTCGGGATTTTCATTTCTAACCTCTCTCAAATATCTAAAACCTTTTCCTTTCTGGCTTTTCTTTTCTTTCTTCTTTTTCTTAAAACCCACTTGTACAGCTTCATAGCCGTCTTTTTCTTTAGTTTTTACTTGGGTTATTTCACAAGGACCTGCTTCAATCAAAGTTACAGAAACAACATTTCCTTTATCATCAAATAACTGGCTCATTTCTATTTTTTCCCCAAGAATAAATTTCATAGATACGAATTTATACTAATTATAACAGATTTATGCAGATAATTTAAAACCGGGCATAGCCCGGTTTTATCCCTGGCTATTTTGCCTAAAATATAGCTCTAGAATTTATTAATTTTCAATATTTTCATCATAAAATAAAACCAGTATTAATCCGCTAAATCAGTATTAATCAGTATTCTAAATTTTAATCTCAATATCAACTCCTGCAGGCAAATTCAAATTCATTAAAGCATCTATTACATCAGAGTTAGGACTTAAGACGTCAATCAATCTCTTATGAACTCTCATCTCAAATTGCTCTCTGCTATCTTTATGAATAAAAGAAGAACGGTTTACTGTATATTTTCTGGTAGCCGTAGGTAAAGGAACAGGACCTAATACCGTCGCGCCATATCTAAGAGCTGTATCAACAATTTGACGAGCGCTATTATCTATCACTTTATAATCGTAAGCTCTAAGCTTTATCCTAAGCTTGGCTTTAGCCTCTTCTTTAACTGCTTTCTTTACTTTCTTTTTACCCGGCATCTCTCAAAAGAACTAAAAACTTAAAACGTAAAGCGTAAAATAACGGTGCAAAATCCAAAATATTTTAAGTTTTGGGTTGTTGCTTTACAATTTTCGCTTTACACTTTATGCTTTATGCTTTATTTGATTATTTTCGTCACTACACCTGCTCCTACTGTTTTACCACCTTCTCTAATAGCAAATCTTTGTTTCTCTTCAAGAGCAACAGGAACAAGTAATTTAATATTCAATTTGACAGTATCTCCTGGCATAACCATCTCAGTGCCTTCAGGCAATACTACATCACCAGTAACATCTGTTGTGCGGATATAGAATTGGGGTTTGTAGCCTGCAAAAAATGGAGTATGACGACCACCTTCTTCTTTGGTCAAAATATATATTTCTGCTTCAAATTCTGTATGAGGAGTAACACTGCCTGGTTTAGCTAAAACTTGACCCCTCTGAACTTCTTCTTTCTTCAAACCCCTTAGCAAAACACCAACATTATCACCTGCTCTTCCTTCATCGAGCATTTTGTTAAACATCTCAACACTGACAGCTACAGTTTTCTCAGGTTTGTCTCCTATACCTACTAATTCTACTTCCTCGCCGGGTTTAACAACTCCTCTTTCAATTCTTCCCGTAGCAACAGTTCCTCTGCCTTCAATGGAAAAAACGTCTTCAACGGCCATCAAAAAAGGTTTCTCAATATCTCTGACAGGTTCTGGAATATATTCGTCAAGAGCTTTAACCAATTCCAAAATAGGCTTGGCAGATTCGTCATCTACAGATTTGGCATCCAGGGCTTTCAAAGCTGACCCTTTAATTATTGGTATCTCATCTCCGGGAAATTCATACTTTTTAAGTAACTCTCTTATCTCAGATTCTACCAACTCAATAATTTCAGGATCATCTACCATATCAACTTTGTTTAAAAATACAACTATAGATGGTATACCTACTTGACGAGCAAGTAAAATATGTTCCCTGGTTTGAGGCATAGGACCATCGGGAGCTGAAACAACTAAGATAGCTCCATCCATTTGAGCAGCTCCGGTAATCATATTCTTAATATAATCCGCGTGACCAGGGCAATCAATATGAGCATAGTGCCTGTTCTCTGTTTCATATTCTAAATGAGAAACAGAAATAGTAAGACCTCTGGCTTTTTCTTCTGGGGCTGCATCAATTTGATCAACACTCTTTTCCATAGCTCCCAAACCCTTTAAGTTTAAAACATGAAGAATAGCTGCAGTTAAAGTAGTTTTACCATGATCCACATGACCGATGGTACCTACATTTACGTGCGGTTTTCCTCTTTTGAATTTTTCTTTTGCCATAAACTTACAGAATTATGAATAATGAATTATGAATCAAGAATATTACAATTCCTAATTCCTAACTCCTAATTCCTAACTCAATTTAACTTATTTTAAGAATATATGATTTTACCTTAGCGAAAAAAGGTTCTTGAGGAGCGAAGCGACGAAAGGTTCTTATATTATAATCCTATTATACTTCTAAAAATTTGTCAATGATATTACCGTCTCTTTCCTTCAATAATCTCCTGAGCTATATTATTCGGCACCTCTTTATAACAATCAAACTCCATAGTAAAAGTTCCTCTTCCTTCGGTAATAGACCTTAAAGTAGTAGCATAACCAAACATTTCAGCTAAAGGAATTATAGCATCAATAACTTTTAAATTCAATCTACCTTTAGTTTCTTCGACTTTGCCTCTTCTGGAAGACAAATCCCCTATTACATCCCCGAAAAACTCTTCGGGAACAATAACCTCTAGTTTCATAACAGGTTCCAACAACACAGAGTTGGCTCTCTTAGCAGCACTCTGAAAAGCTTTGGAAGCTGCAATCTTGAAAGCATTTTCAGAAGAATCTACCTCATGAAAAGAGCCATCGTAGAGAGCAGCCTCAAGATCTACCATAGGATACCCTGCAACAATCCCCTTGTCTATAGCTTCTTTAACACCTTTTTCTACAGCTGGAATAAACTCTTGAGGAATTATTCCTCCTTTAATCTCATTTTTAAACTCAAATCCCTGGCCTCTTTTTTTTGGTTTAATTCTTAAATAAACATGACCGTATTGTCCCCTGCCTCCAGACTGTCTAATATATTCTCCTTCAGCTTCAGCTTCTTTTTTAATAGTCTCTTTATAAGCTACTTGAGGTCTGCCTACAGCAGCTTCTACCTTAAATTCTCTTTTCATTCTTTCAGTAAGAACTTGAAGATGCAACTCTCCCATTCCGGAAACGACAGTCTCCCCTGTTTCCAAGTCTCCTTTCACCCTAAAAGTAGGATCTTCCTCTGCCAACTTCTTCAAAGCTTCTCCCATTTTCTCTTGATCAGCTTTGGACTTAGGTTCTACTCTAATAGAAATAACTGGTTCTGGAAATTCAATCTGTTCTAAAACAATGGGATTATCAATATCAGATAAAGTATGACCTGTTTTAGTATTCTTCAATCCCACCACAGCGGCAATGTCTCCAGTAAAAACTTGATCCACTTCTTCTCTTTCGGCTGAATGCATCCTTACAATCCTCCCCACTCTTTCTTTCTTTCCTGTATTAGTATTTAAAGCATAAGAACCCCCTTTCAAAATTCCAGAATAAACTCTGAAATAGGTTAAAGTCCCAACATAAGGGTCTGTAGCTACTTTAAAAGCTAAAGCGGCGAAACTTTCTGAATCATTGGCTTCCCTTTTAATTTTTTCTCCTGTCTTAAGATCTAATCCTTCAACTGGAGGCAAATCATCGGGTGCCGGGAAATAATAAATAACAGCATCCAATAAAGGCTGAATTCCTTTGTTTTTAAGAGCTGAACCACAAAATACAGGAACCAACTTGTAATCTAAAACAGCTCTTCTCAAAACTTTCCTTAGATCTTTTACTAAAATCTCTTTTCCTTTAAGATATTCTGCCAACATTTTCTCATCTTCTGCTACTATCTTTTCTATCATTTTATTATGCCACTCTTCGGCTTTTTCTTTAAGATTTTCTGGTATTTCTTCTTCCTTAACAATCTGGCCAAAATCACCTTCAAACTTTAAAGCTTTCATTGTTAAGAGATCAATCACTCCTTGGTGATCGCTTTCTACACCAATAGGAATCTGCAAGGCCGCAGCATTAGGTGTAAGTTTTTCTAAAATAGAATTGAAACTGCCTTCAAAAGAAGCCCCCATTCTATCCAATTTATTAATAAAACAAATCCTGGGAACATGAAACTTATCTGCCTGGCGCCAAACAGTTTCAGATTGAGGTTCTACACCAGCTACTCCGTCAAAAACAACTATAGCTCCATCTAAAACTCTTAAAGATCTTTGAACTTCTGCTGTAAAGTCAATATGGCCCGGAGTATCAATAATGTTTATTCTATACTCCTTGCCTTTTTCTTTTTCCAACTCTTTCGGAACCCAAAAACAAGTAGTTGCAGCTGATGTAATAGTAATCCCCCTTTCTCTCTCTTGCTCCATCCAATCCATAATAGCCTGACCATCATGAACTTCTCCTATTTTGTGGGATATGCCCGTGTAAAACAAAACACGCTCGGTAACAGTTGTTTTGCCGGCGTCAATATGAGCTATAATTCCAATATCTCTAGTTTTTTCTATTGGGTATTGCCGCATAAATTTCTACCAGGCGAAATGAGCAAAAGCCCTATTTGCCTCTGCCATTCTGTGAGTATCAGTTTTCTTTTTAACAGCCCAGCCCGAGTTGTTGGAGGCGTCTATTATCTCCTGAGCCAATCTTTCTGCCATAGGCTTTCCTTTCTTTTTCTTAGCTCCTAAAAGCAGCCACCTTATTCCTAAAGTTAGCTTCCTGTCTCCTTTAACTTCTCTCGGAACTTGATAAGTAGCGCCACCTATTCTTTTAGATTTTACTTCCAATCTGGGAGAACTGTTCTTCAAAGCTTGGTCGAAAACCTCCAAAGAATCTTTTTTAGTCTTTTCTTTAACAATATTAAAAGCGTCATAAACTATTTTTCTGGCTATACTCTTTTTCCCTCTCTTCATAACCTGATTAATAAACTTAGCTACAGTAAGATTATTATAAACAGGATCAGGTATTATTTGATGCTTTTTAATCTTTTTTTTCATTTCTTCTCCTTTTTTGTTCCATATTTACTCCTTGATTGTGTTTTCCCTTCAACGCCTCCTGTGTCCAAAACTCCTCTAACCACATGGTATCTTACACCTGGCAAGTCTTTAACTTTTCCTCCTCTAACCAAAACCACTGAGTGTTCCTGTAAATTATGCCCTTCACCCGGAATATAAGCAGTAATCTCCATTCCATTACTTAATCTAACTCTAGCTACCTTTCTTAAAGCCGAGTTCGGCTTTTTGGGCGTAGCTGTAAAAACTTTAAGACAAATTCCCTTCTTAAAGGGAGAAGAATATTTACTTGGTCTATTCTTTGAAGAGTTAAAGCCCATTCTTAAAGCAGGAGTTTTAGAATGTCCTTTTTCTCTTTTTCTTCCTTTTTTTATTAATTGGTTTATTGTAGGCATGTTTCTTCGCTTTGCTCAGTCAAGTTAAAAATTAAAAGTAAAAAATTAAAAGTAAAAATTATTTAAAACTCAAAATTAAATTAGCACTAAGCGCTCAAATTAAATTGTGGCAAATAATTACATAAATGTCAACCCTCACACCATAACGAGGGCTGGCTTTGCCAAATTTACCGCCTTCGGCGGTTTGCCCTCGTTTGGTCGTGAGGGTCAACCCTACACCATTCTTTTCCAAAAAAGCGGTGTTTGTATACATTTCAGCAGACCTTTCAAAGGGGGAGGGAGGGATCATAGTAGGTTATTTTTCAAAACCCCAGACCAACAAAGGGCAATCCCACTAAAAGATTATACAAAAAACCAGCAATATGAGGAAGAAACAACAAAGCCAATATCAAGGCCAAGAATATTCCAACAAAAGATCCTTCTAAAAACTGAATAGTTCTTGATTGAGGAAAAAGATCCACTAACAGCTTTGATCCATCCAAAGGAGGAATAGGAATTAAATTGAACAATCCCAAAAAAATGTTAACATAAACAATCCAAGTTAAAGCTATATATAAAATACTTCCCATTTCTATTATTCCAAGCATTACCCCAAAACGAACACCCAGTCCGAAAATTGCAGCTAAAAGGAAATTAGCCCCAGGACCGGCAATAGCTACTTTAGTAGAACCCCACTTCTGGTCTCTAAGATTATATGGATTGTAGGGTACAGGCTTAGCCCAACCAATAAATCCCCCAACAAAGAATAATAAGAACAAGGGTAAAATTACAGTCCCTATAGGATCCAAATGCTTTAAAGGATTCAAAGTTAAACGCCCTGCATACTTTGCTGTAGGGTCTCCTAAGAAATTAGCTGTCCAAGCATGAAAATATTCATGAAAAACAGCAGAAAAAACTATAATAACATATAGAAAAAGTTTAAAAGATATACTAACCTCCATATACTGAAGATTATAGCAAATAAATTATTCTTTTAAAAGCCCCGCTCTAACATATCACAAGTTGAAAAATATCTGAAACTATGATAGAGTGAAACAGAAAAGTCTAAAGTCAAAAGTTCAAAGTCTAAGGTTACAGTATTAAGTTAAAAGTATTACTTTTAATTTTTGACTTTCAACTTTTAACTTGAGCAAAGCGAACATGGCTAAAAAATGTGTAATTTGTGGAAAAGGTTCAATGATGGTTCAAAAAAGAAAGAAGCTTAGAGGAAAATATAATCCAACCATCAAAAAAAGAAAACATCCTAATCTCCAATGGGTTAGGATTCCTTTAGATATAAAAAAGAAAGCTTACAAAAAGTTTGCCGGCAAAAGAATCTTAGCTTGCGCTAAGTGTATTAAAGCAATAGGAAAAAGAAAGTAATTTTCCGGGGTGTGGCCTAGTGGTTTAGGGCGCTCGCATGGGGTGCGAGAGACTTTTCGCGGGTTCGAATCCCGCCACCCCGACATCAAATTTATGAAGTTAATAAAGGTTAAATGTGCGTTTTGTGGCAAAGAATTCTTTAGACCCAGAGGACGGGTGAACGAAGCCAAGAAATTTAGCTGGAAACAATATTGTTCCAGAAAATGTCAGGATAGAGCTCGAATAAAAAGAATTGAGATAAAATGTGCAAATCCCAACTGTAATAAAAAAGTATCTCGGCTACTAAACCAATTTAAAAAATCTAAATCTGGTCAGGTTTTTTGTTCCCGCTCCTGTGCTATCTCGGTTCATAATTCTGAATTACCAAAAAGAAAAAAGAGGGTAATTATAAAAAATTGCCAATATTGTGGCAAAAAATTTATCGGCGAAGGAAAAAAGTATTGTTCAACAGATTGTCAATACAAAGCTCAAATTATAACTAAAGCAAAAATTACCGAACTAATTAAAGAGTTTTACAAAGCAAATAAACGAATTCCTCTTAAAAGAGAGTCTCATCATTACGATGCCGCAAGGTTACGATTTGACACTTGGAATAAAGCAATTAAGGCTGCAGGATTTAAACCGAATCCAATCTTATTTGCAAAAAAGCATATTGCTAATGATGGACACAAATGTGATTCTCTCGCTGAAAGAATTATTGATGATTGGCTTTATGTAAGAAAAATTAAACACAAAAGAAGAGTTTCCTATCCAGAAAATTCCTCTTTAACAGTTGATTTTGTTACTAAAAATAATTGGATTGAATTCTTCGGCTTAGCCGGCGATGTAAAAGAGTACGATAAAAATATAAAGAAAAA
>CAZFHD010000023.1:0-7752 GCA_964518455.1 uncultured Candidatus Saccharibacteria bacterium
CAAAGGAATAGCGCGTAGATCAATAATGGCGCCGGCAGGGTCGGCTAATTCTGTTAAAGCATTGGAGCCGCCAAGAGCCCCGAGGTCGTGGGCGGAAATGATCGGATTCTCGGGACCCAGCTCAATACAGGCGCGAACTATTCGGTTCATTCGTTGTTCCATATAGGCGTCGCCTCGCTGCACAGCGCTGAAGTCAAGTTCTTCAATGTTGTCGCCCTGAATCATTGAGCTGGCAGGTCCTCCGCCAATGCCGATCCTATACGCCGGGCCCCCAACTTGCACAAGTAGCATTCCTTTTTGGGGCTTGCCCTTTTTGACATGCTCATTATCAATCTGACCGGCTCCGATAGTATACATAATTGGCTTGAACAAGCCTCGACGATCATCAGGCAATTCTATGCCGCAGGTTCTGGTAAAACCATAAATAACCGGTTCACCGAACTTATTGCCATAATCACTGGCGCCGTTGCTCGCTTGGATTAGAATTTCCAAAGGTGAAGCTAAGTTGGAAGGATGTTTCCAGCCATCTTCCTCCCACGGAAGTATGTATCCCGGGATATGAAGATTATCTGTACAATAAGCAGCTCCACCAGCAATCACCAGCCCTCCTCGTCCTACTGCTTGATTGTCGCGGATTCTTCCCCCGGTTCCTGTTTCAGCCCCAGGAAATGGAGCTACACCAGAAGGAAAATTATGAGTTTCTGCAGTTAGAGTGGGATGATGAAGGCGTTTATCAATGATGAAAGCGCTGCATTTCCCTGGTCGTGTGGGCACGAAAATTGTAATTTCATTTCCCTGGATTGCCGAGCTGTCATCGCAAAAGGCGATGAGTGAATTCCCTGGATTAGTTTCCCAAGGCGTTTTTACAACCTGCATAAGAGTTTCTTTTACGGGTTTCTCATCGATTACCAATTTGCCGTTAAAAAATCCATGGCGGCAGTGCTCTGAGTTGCATGCTCCCTGGAAAATTTCTACATCTGTTGGATTGCGTTGAAGTTTTTTCACAAACAAATCATACCACATTTGGAGATCCTGTTTGTCCATAGCTAATCCAAGTTCTGCGTTGATGGCGCGCAGAGCGTCTATTCCTCGCTCAATTACTGGAATAGTCCGGACAGGCTTTGGTTTTAGCCCCGAGTCAAAACTTTCCAGGGGTTCAGGATAAGACATTTGGGTCATTCGGTCGTGAAGCGGAGCAAAAAATGCAGTCTCTTGGTCTTGTCTTAACACAGAAGACAAACCAAACCGAAGGGCCCTTTCTATCCGTACTACTTTAGGCAGGCCGCAGGCCTGGCAAATAGAAACCGCTGTTGAAGACCAAGCTGTTTCAAAGTTAAGCCGAGGCCCAATTTCAAGCTTAGTTGGATACTGCCGAAGAAATGATCTGTTATCAAAATTAGATGGTTCAAACGTTTCAGCTAGAAGCCACTTAAGCGCAGCAAGTTCTTTGTCATCAAGGGACGCTGTTGTTTGAACGTAGAAGCACCATTCTGTTGCTATTTCATCAATTCCAATTCCCAATCTCTGTTTTGTGTCAATCTGAATTTGTTTTATTGCCGAGGCACTCAAAGCAGGTTTTCTGAAGAGTTGTAGCATTTTATCTTCTCCCTTCTTTTTGTTGTCAAGGAACTGGTTTTTAAAACTAGACCTGTAATGGTAAATTAGAGTATTTCATTGCTTTTGTCAACAAAAAAATATACAATAGTAGTGTATGAAAAAGATAATCATAGTTGCTATTATTTTAGTTGTAGCTTTAGGGGGCATCTTTCTGTTTTTTTCCAATAATAAGAAAGGAGAGTTTAATCTAAGCGAGGTATCAAAGGGAACGGTGATAAAAGAAGTTTCTGAGACGGGTGTTGTTAGAAAAGTTACAGAAAAAGTTGAACTTAGCTTTAAGAATAGCGGAAGAATTGAAGAGGTTCTTGTTAAAGCGGGAGATGAGGTTGAAGCGGGTCAAGCATTAGTTAAACTTGAAATAGATGATCTTTATCTTCAGTTAAAAGAAGCTCAAGCTATTTTGAGTAGCAGTCAGGCAGATTACAATAAGCTGTTGGCCGGTGTTACAGAAGAAAAAGTAAGGGTGACTCAGGCAGATGTTGATAAAGCAAAAGTAGTTTTAGAGGATAAAAAACAAAATCTGGAAGATGTTAAAACTGATGCCGAAGAAGATTTAAACAATGCTCTTCAGGACGCTTTATCTGTTTTAAATGATACCTACCTTGAGCTTTATGATTCATATAACTTAATTAGTTATCTTCAGAGAACCTATTTTTATTCTTCTACTCAGAAAGCAGCTGAAATAAAATACAGGATTAAGGGCTTTTATAATAGGCTTGAAGAGTATATTGATTCAGCAGAAGAAAGCTTAACAGAAGAAAATGTAGATTTAGCTCTTTCAGGAGCCAAAGGTTTTTTAGATCAAACTTCAGACGATTTAGAGACTCTTAGGAATTTAAGCGATTCTTCAGCTTATGTTAATACTGTTTCAACAACGGATAAAAGTTCTATTGATACTCAAAAATCTGCTGTTAATTCTACTTATACTGATGTGGTTAATGCCCAACAGGATATTTCTACAACTAAGATTAACAACACAACTAACATTAATAATGCTCAATCCTCTGTTTCTTCAGCTCAAGCCGATTTTAAAAAAGCAGAAGAAGAGCTTACTTCATTAACAGCAGACCCCAGGCAGGAGGATATACAGCTTTATCAGGCAAAAGTGAATCAAGCTGGGGCCAAAGTATCTCTTTTGCAGAATAAATTGGAAGAGGCGACTCTTAAAAGTTCTCACAGGGGCCAGATTGCTAAAGTAGAAAAAGAAGAAGGAGAAGTGGTTCAAGCTCAAGAGAAAGTGGTTTCTCTTCTTCCCACTTCGCCTTTTATAATAAAAGTAGATATCTATGAGGAAGATATAGTTAATGTTAAAGTTGGAAATCCCGTGAGGATTGATTTGGTGGCTTTTCCAGAGAAAACTTTGGGAGGGGAAGTAACTGCTATAAATCCTGCAGAAAAAATGGTGGAAGGAATAGTTTATTATGAAACGACGATTGACTTTAAGGAAGTAAAGGAAGGTATTAAGCCCGGCATGACAACAGATATTGTTATTGAAACAAATAAAAAAGAAGATGTATTGGTTATCCCAAAGGAAGTTGTTAAAAAGGAAGACGGAAAGACAACGGTTAGGGTTTTTTCTAAAGGAAAACTTGAAGAAAGAGAAATTAAAATAGGGTTAGAGGGGGAAGATTTGATAGAAGTCGTCTCTGGTTTAGAAGAGGGAGAGGAAGTAATCATTGAGTAATACAATGTGCAATGTCGAACATTGCACATATTCGTTATGGCGAATCCGGTAATAAAATTGGATAATGTCTGGAGAATTTTTCAATTAGGAGAGGTAGAACTTACTGTTTTAAAAGGAATAAACCTGCAAGTTAATGCAGGTGATTTTATGACTATAATGGGATCTTCGGGTTCTGGAAAGTCAACTTTGATGTATATTCTGGGTTCTTTAGATATGCCCACCAAGGGCAAGGTTTTTTTTGAAGGAAAAGATGTTTCTAGTTTTTCTCCAGATGAATTGTCTGAAATTAGGGGAAAAAAGATTGGTTTTGTTTTTCAGCAATTTAATTTGCTGCACAATCTTACAGCTTTGGAGAATGTAATGCTGCCTATGGTTTTTCAAGGAGTATCAGAGGAGAAGAGAAAAGAGAGAGCCGAAGAGCTTCTTGTTTCTGTTAATTTAGGGAACAGGTTAAACCATAGACCAGGTGAGCTTTCGGGTGGCGAGCAGCAAAGGATTGCTATTGCCAGGGCCTTGTCTAATGATCCAGATATTATAATAGCCGACGAGCCTACAGGTAATTTGGATTCTACAACCGGGAAAACAATTATGGAGATTTTAACCAAGCTTCACCAAGATAAGAATAAAACAATGGTTGTAGTCACCCATGATCCTAAAATAGCAAATTATAGCAAAAATATAGTTAATATTAAAGATGGCCAAATAATTCATAATCATCTTCGGGCTGGAAAAGTTCTATGGGAAAAACAATAAAAGAATATATCAAAATAGCCGTAAGGAATCTTATAACAAGAAAGTTAAGAAGCTGGTTGACTATGGTTGGCATTATTATTGGTGTTTTTCTGATTATGTCATTGCTCTCTTTGAGCGGAGGAATAAAAACGGCAGTTATGCAGCAATTAAGAATGATGGGAAAGGATTTAATTATGATTATGCCTGGAGAGATTACTGATATAGCAACTATGATGGTCGGAGGAATGGAGTTGAGTGAAGACGATCTTAAAGCGATAAAAAAAGCCGAGGGAGTAGATGCTGTTATTCCTATGACCTATAAGGGAATAGCGATGAGATATCAAGGAGAAAAAAGAACAGTTTTAGTAGCTGGGGTTCCTTTGGAGGAAAGTTTGGATGTATTAAAAACTGATATGGGCTTTGAATTAGTAGAGGGGCGTTGGCCAATTCCCGGCAAAAGAGAAATTTTCGTTGGCTTTTTAGTACCCAAGGAAGTGTTTCCCGGAATGAAAGTAGGAACTCAAATTACCCTCAAAGGAAAGCAGTTTGAGGTTGTCGGAGTATTAAAATCAGTTGGCAGCAAACAAGATGATTCTCAGGTTTATATAGATTTAGATATTTACCGAGAAATTACCGGAGAGAGAACAGGGGCAAAAATGGTTATGGCTAAAGTTGAACCTGGATATTCAGCCGATGAAGTAGTGGAGAATATAAAAGAAAAACTTGAGGAAACTAGAAAAAGGAGAAGAGGAGAAGATTTACCGTCTTATACAGTTATTAGCAGTGAAAAAATGACAGATATAGTTGGCAACATAATGGTTTTGATACAAGTAGCAATTTTTGGCTTTGCCTCAATAGCTATTGTTGTTGGAGGAATAGGAATAATGAATACTATGTATACTTCGGTTCACGAAAGGATTCGGGAAATTGGAATTATGAAAGCTGTGGGAGCGAGAGGGAAAACAATTATTACTATCTTTTTAATTGAATCTGGTATATTTGGTTTGGTTGGCGGATTAGGGGGAATAATTTTAGGATTAGGATTGGCTAAAATAGTGGAAATTTATGCCCAAACCCAATCTTTCTTTTTATTAAAAGCTTCAATTACTCCTCAGCTTATCCTTTTTGGCTTAGCTTTTTCTTTCTTGATAGGTTGTATCGCAGGATTTCTACCAGCCAGAAGCGCCTCAAAACTCAACCCGGTGGATGCTTTAAGATATGAGTAAAGCCTGCGAGGCCAAAGGATAAAGGACTGGGGTGTGAATAACTTTCTTGAAGATAGGGGTCTATTTGCTACAATCCAATAAGAACCTGCCTCGCTAAACGCTCGGCAGAACCTTGATTCGCTAATGTATAAACATATATTCTTGAATTAAGGTCGTTTAATATACAAGGTCGATAATAAATTTTAATTTAGTTAAAGATTATGCCGGAAACAACTCAACCTGGAGCTCCTCAGACTCCCAAATCATCTTCTGGGGACAAGAACACGATAGCTATTCTTAGCTATTTGGGGATTCTTTTCTTAATTCCTATGTTAGCTGCCAAGAAGAGTGATTTTGCCCAATATCATGCCAAACAAGGTTTAATACTGTTTATAGCAGAAATAGCCACTATGCTTATTGCTTGGATTCCTTTTATTGGCTGGTTAATAGGTTTTATTGCCTGGATTATATGGTTTATTCTTTCCATCACTGGAATAATAAATGTTGTTAATGGAAAGAAAAAACCTCTTCCTGTTATTGGGGGTTTGGCTCAGAGTTTCTTTAAGGACTAAATTTGACTCTTCGGCTTTATTTTGAATCTTATTGTCTTACTCTAAAAGGTCGGTAGAAGTTTTTAAGTTGTTCTTAAATTATGAAGGTTAGACATAAAAAGATTGCTAGTTTTCTTCTAGCTGGAGTTTTGTTTTCTTTAGCCGGAGTAGTTATAGCCCAACAGACATTACCGAAAGGCGGGGATGGTTTTGAGGCTGCGGTTAAGCTGGAGCTGGGAAGTTATCAAAGAGAAACTTTGGAAGAGAACGAATACTTCTACGCTGCGGGCATAAAACCAGGTCAGGAAATTAATATTAAGTATACCTTTGGCGCTGGGACTGGCAATGATGGATGGGCTACCCTGGATTTATATGATGAAGATAGAACAAAATTGTCTGATAAGTGGGATACGGTTAGCAAAGGGGAATCAAACTCAATTACAGTCTCTTGGCTGCCAAATACAGATAAAGATTCTTACAAATATTACATCAAGGCAGGATATGATGGTTATGATGTGGGTCCGATTTCATTTGTTATTTCATTGACAGATTATTATGATGCTGGGACACAGACAGATGCCGGAGATAGTTTTGGAAAAGCAATGAGCATTACTCCCGGAGAGTATGAAGGTTATCTTCTTTCTGGTGTTGCGGGTACGGATACCAAAGATTTCTATAAGGTAACTGTTAAAAAAGGAGAAACATTAATTGCTAAAGTAACCCCGCCTGCTGAAGTGGCATTGAGTGTAATTATATATGACAGCAGTAGAAGAGAATTAAAAGAAGAATATTCGCCAAATCTGGGCGCAATTGTTACAAATTCTGTGCCAATTACAAAAAGCGGAGATGTTTTTGTTGCTGTTGTTTGCGGGGAGTATCACAATAAGGAATTTAAACCTTATAGTTTGAATATTGCCACTGGAGCTGGTAAAGTGATTGGCGAAGGGCTAACCGAGAAACAAACAGAAGAAGCTGCAGAACAAGCTCAACAAGCAGGAGAAGAGGTAAAGAGTTTGATTGAAAGAGGAATTAAAGGAATATTGCTTTATGTTGTTCTTCCTATCGTGGGTGGTATAATTCTGCTGATTGTAATTATTGTTGTGATTGTAATTATTCTGAAAAAGAAAAAAGAAAAAGATGGACAGGGTTCAGGAGATAGTAAACAAAATACAGGAGAGAAAGAATAAAAGAGATTAGGTGATAATTTTTGAATCAAGTCCGGGTTTTTCCTGGGCTTGATTTTATGAAAAAAGAAATAAATTTGTGAGAAAAGAATTAACCAGAAAATTTTATACTCAGCCGACTTTGAAAATAGCAAAAGCTCTTTTAGGAAAGTATATCGTAAGAAAGTATAGAGATAAAGAATTGGTAGGGAAAATAATAGAAACAGAAGCGTATATTGGCCCTCAAGATAAAGCCTCTCACGCTTATAAAGGAAAAATAACTCCTCGGAATAAAGCAGAGTATTTGAGAGGAGGTCATATCTATATTTATTTAGTTTATGGAATGTATTGGCAACTGAATATTTCCACTTTTAAAAAAGGTCTGCCGGAGTGTATTTTAATCAGAGCTTTAGTTCCTATCGTTAACGGCAAAGAAAGAAAAGATTTAATCAAAAAAACCAACGGTCCTGGGAAACTCTGCCGTTATTTAAAACTAGATAGGTCTTTTTATGGAGAGGACTTAGTTAAAGGTGATAGAATTTGGTTGGAAGAAGGAGAAAAAATTGAACCTTCTCAAATTGTAAAAACTGCTAGAATAGGTATTGATTACGCCGGTTCTTATTGGGCTAAAAGAAAATTAAGATTTTTAATAAAAGATTGTAGTAAATATTTAAAATGAGAAAAGAAGAAAATAAAAAAGTGATAGTGGCAATGTCTGGAGGAGTAGACAGCTCGGTAGCGGCAGCTTTGTTAAAAGAAGCCGGTTTTGATGTTGTCGGGATATTTATGAGATTAGATGA
>CAZFHD010000024.1:0-7473 GCA_964518455.1 uncultured Candidatus Saccharibacteria bacterium
TATTAATAAGTAGAGATATGCGTAAAGATTACGAAAAACTTTTTACTAATCTTGAACTCAAAGAACTACCTCTGGGGCTTTTTGACCGCATCATTCTTGCAATTAAGCGAGAACAGGAACTACGACATACTAGGAGATTGCTGTTTGGATTTTTATCCCTTTTATTGGTTTCTTTAGTTGTTACGCCTCTCTCTGGAACGATGCTTGTAAATCAAATAGAAGGTTCGGGGACTGCTTACTTTATTTCTACTGCAATCAGCGATCTGGGAACATTCTTTGCTCTTTGGCAAGATTTCGGCTTAGCTATTCTAGAGTCATTGCCGGTTATGGGTATGATGACTTTCTTGTTAAGTCTTGCTGTTTCTGTATTCACACTTAGATTATTCCTGCATAGAAAAAAACTATTACTTGGGTATTTAATTCAGAGGTTTGCTTAAAAAGCTATTAATCAATAGGTTAATTAAAAAATATATGAACGAAGAAAAGCAAAACAATAAAAAAACAAACCCTTCACCTTTTTCCGAAGGTGATAGGGTAAATCATGATATTCTAAAGTGGATTATTATTGGTCTGGCTGGTTTTGTAGTTGTTGTTTTAATATTTGGCATTGGTATGTTTGTTGGTGGAATGAAAGCGAAGTTTTCTTATCGCTGGGCGGAAAGTTATCACAAAAATTTTGCCGGGCCGAAAAACGGGTTTCTTGGCGACTGGCGAGTACTTCTTCCTCCTGGCGATTTCATTGAGAGTCACGGTACTTTCGGAGAAATTATTGAAATTGAGGGAAATACTTTAATTGTTAAAGGAAGGGAAGATATAGAAAAAGTTGTCTTGGTGGGAGAAAAAACAATCATTAAATTGGGAAGAAAAAATATCAAAATATCCGATTTAAAAGTTGATGATAGAGTAGTGATTATTGGCTCTCCTAACGAGCAGGGTCAGATTGAAGCTAGCTTGATTCGGCTCTTTTCGTTAAAAACTAGTTTTAGAAAAATAAAGTTTTATGAGTAAAAAAATTTTCCAGAAAAAAATTATTATTCCGACTTTAATCCTCCTTATTATTGGTGGCTATTTTGGTTATCAAAGATTAACCAAAGATAATAACGCTACGCAATATGTTATAGCCGCTGTTGAGAAAGGCACGCTAATCATATCTGTTTCGGGAAGCGGGCAAGTTTCGATTTCTGATCAGATTGATATTAAACCAAGAGTTTCTGGCGATGTGACAGAGATTAAAGTAAGAGAAGGCCAGGAAGTTAAACAAGGAGATCTCCTTGTTATTTTGGATGATAGTGATGCTAAAAGAGACATCAGGGAAGCTGAGATAAATTTGGAAACAGCCAGACTAGATTTAGAAGATGCTTATCAGAGTGCTTTGGATTCTAGAGATAAAGCTGAGGAAGATTTAGGGCAGCTTTACGAGAATGCTTTTAATAAGATTTCTAATGCTTTTTCAGGTTCAAGTTTCCCAACTTATATCGATAAATTTTACGATATTCTTTATAGTTTCGAAATAGCCAAGGACGAAGCAGGAATACAAGACTCTTACCAGAATTTTGATCTTTTGCCACACACTATCGCTTATAGATTCCGTTCTGATATGAGAGAGATGATTGATGAAACTAAGAGTAGTTATAAGATAGCTGAAGAAAAATATAATGCCAATAGTAGCGATTACAAAGATACTAGCCGTTATTTTGAGAGAGATATTATAGATTCGTTATTGGAGAGCACCTTGGGAACTACTAAAGCAATAAACGAAGCTGCAAAAGAATTTGGGGATATGTTAGATTATTGGGTTGATTGCCGTTCAGAGGAAGACCTTTCTATTTTCTCTACAATTACGAACTATCGGTCTGATTCAGACTCTTTTATTTCTGAGACAAATAGTTATATCCTAGATTTACTATCTATTAAAGAAAATATTAAAAATGCCAAAAAAGATAGAAAAGAAGCTGAGAAGAAGATTGAAGAAATTGAGAATAAGGGGGTCCCTCAGGAATCTACTATTTGGGATAAGAAAACTGCTATCCAAAAAAAGGAAGACGCCTTACTTGATGCTGAGCAAGTCTTAGAGGATCATTATCTCCGCGTTCCTTTTAGCGGCATTATCGCTGATATAAATGTCAAAAAAGGAGAGTCAATTTCTTCTAATACTATTTTAGCGTCTCTTATTACCAAGCAAAAAATAGCTGAAGTTTCTCTTAATGAAGTTGATGTAGCCAAAGTAAAAGTTGGTCAAAAGGCCACCCTTGCTTTTGATGCTCTGCCAGAGCTGAGTATTTCCGGAGAAGTTGTAGAAGTTGATGTGGTGGGGGCAGTAACTCAGGGGGTGGTAAGCTATGGAGTTAAAATTGCTTTTGGTACTGAAGAGGAACAAATTAGACCTGGGATGAGCGTTACGGCAGATGTTATTACTGATGTGAAACAGGATGTTTTGGTTTTACCGAATAGCGCAATCAAATCCTATGGAGATTCTTATTATGTTGAATTAGTAGAAGCGAATGAACAATTTAAGCAGCAGTTATTAGCTAATGTTTCAGGGATAATCCTGCCTAAGTCACCCCAGACACAAGCTGTGGATGTTGGACTTTCAAATGATCTCTCTGCTGAAATTATTAGCGGTGTTAGGGAGGGTGATATAATTGTTTCTTCAACAATTAGTCAAAATAAGATTCAGACTACTGAAACTCAAAGATTTAAAATGCCAATAATGGGCGGTAAAAAGTAGTCTCCAATAAGATGGCTTAGATAATTTCATGATAGAAGTTAAACATATTACAAAAGTTTATAAATCAGGAGAGGTGGAAACTAAAGCTCTAAAAGAAGCTTCTTTTTCTATTAGAGAGGGTGAATTCGTAGCAATTATGGGGCCTTCTGGTTCTGGGAAATCAACCTTGATGCATATTTTGGGTTGCTTGGATACACCAACCAGCGGCCAATATTTTTTTGATGGCAAAGACGTTTCTCAACTTTCTGACGATGAGTTAGCTGATATTCGAAAGAACAAAATTGGTTTTGTTTTTCAATCTTTTAATCTTTTGCCTCGAGCCGCAGTTTTACGGAATGTGGTATTGCCTTTAGTTTATGCTAATGTTTCCCGAAACAAACGAGAAGAGATTGCTAAAAAAGCTTTATTAAGTGTAGGTTTAGATGAAAAACATTTTCATCATCTTTCCAATCAACTTTCAGGAGGCGAGATGCAGAGAGTGGCTATTGCTAGAGCTTTGGTTAATAATCCAGCTATTATTTTTGCTGATGAGCCAACCGGTAACCTTGATAGTAAGACCGGTGAAATTGTCCTTGGGGTTTTCCAAAATTTAAACAAACAAGGTCGAACAGTTATTTTGATTACCCACGAAAGATATATTGCTGGATATGCCAAGCGAGTAATTTCTATTAAAGATGGAGAAATTATTGAAGACTCCATTAACCGTTGTTAATCTATGTTTATCGCTGATTTATTTGAGGAAACATATTTTACTATTTCTGCAAATAAAGTTAGGTCGAGCCTAACTATTTTAGGTATTGTTATTGGTATTGGCTCAGTAATTGCCATGATTTCAATTGGACAAGGAGCAGCCGGTTCTATTGAATCAAGTATTCAATCAATGGGGTCAAATTTAGTTACCGTTATGCCAGGATTCCAAAAAAGTTTTTCCCAAGTTAGAATTGCCAAAGGCAGTGCTCAAACCCTGACAATAGAAGACGCCGAGGCAATAACCCAAGAAGTCCCTAACGTGCAAGCCGTAGCGCCAGAACTTTCTCAGCGCTATCAGGTAGTATTCAAGGGGAAGAATACTAATACTCAAATAATAGGAACGGTTTCTGTTTATCCCTCGGTGAAGAATATTGAAATGGCGCTGGGCTCTTTTATTTCTGACCAAAATGTTCGCAGTATGTCAAAGGTTGCAGTTTTAGGACCAACTACTCGAGACGATCTTTTTGGCGAGGGAGTAAATCCAATCGGTCAAACAGTAAGGATTAATGGCATCAACTTTAAAGTTATTGGCCTAACTCAATCTAAAGGCGGCACTGGTTTTGGCAGTCAAGATGATATGGTTTTCATTCCCTTGACAACAGCTCAAAAATTTTTAGCTGGCGCTGATTATGTTTCAACAATTAACGTTCAAGCTGAAAGCGCTCAAGCAATGGCTTCGGTCCAGTCAGGTATTACTAATCTTCTTTTGAGACTGCATAATATTAGTGACCCTTTAATGGCTGATTTTAGTGTTTTAAGCCAGCAGGATATTCTTGAATCTGCTTCTTCGATAACTAATACGATGACTATTTTATTGGCGGCAATTGCCGGAATTTCTCTGATTGTCGGCGGTATTGGCATTATGAATATGATGATGACAACGGTAACCGAGAGAACTCGGGAAATCGGGCTTCGCAAAGCCATCGGCGCTAAAAGATTAGATATTAATTTACAATTTTTAGCTGAAGCGGTGATGCTTACTTTTTTAGGGGGAGCTGTCGGGATAATTCTAGGAAGCGGACTATCTTATGGAATAGCATTTTTTACCGGTATGGTTACTAAAGTTTCCTTATTTTCAATTGTTTTAGCCTTTAGTGTATCTGCTGGCATTGGGATTGGCTTTGGCTATTGGCCTGCTCAAAAGGCAGCCAAACTTAATCCTATTGAGGCATTACGCTATGAATAATCATATGAAAAAAATAATTCTAATTCTTATCGTCTTAGTTCTTGTAGGAGGTGGAGCATTTTACGGAGGTATGAAATATGGACAAAGCAAAAGTCCTTTTGGTGATTTTTCCCGCCAAAATTTCCAAAACTTATCTTCAGAAGAACATCAACAGCTTTCTCAAGGGAACGTAGGAAAAACTCTCCAAAGAGGAGTGGGACGAGAAGCCGGAGCAGGTTTGCTTAACGGCGAAGTTATTGATAAAGACGAGCAAAGTTTAACCCTTAAAATATCAGATGGTGGATCAAAAATTATCTTTTTCTCAGATTCTACCCAAATATCAAAGATGGTAAATGGATTAATAGATGATATTGAAATTGGCAAACAAATAATGGTTGGCGGTGAACAAAATCCTGACGGGAGTTATACTGCGAAAACAATTCAACTTTCTTCCCCTTATCTACCCAGTAAGAAATAACGATTGATAAAAGGGGTCAGGTTTTTTAGTTTTTTAGCTCTTTTTTTTGCTTTGATGGATTAAATTTGATAAGATAATAGAGAAAGTTTGAAAGCGTTTAATCCTTGAGCTATAAAAATAATGCTATATTACTTAGATTTACTTGGGACATTAGCTTTTGCTATTACGGGTGCCTATAAGGCAAAAGTGGCAAAATTACATATTTTTGGAGTTATTTTTTTAGGCACAATAACTGCAATAGGTGGCGGCACAATCAGAGATTTAATTGTTAGCCGCACTCCGCTTTTTTATTTAAGAGACCGAAACTACCTTCTGGTTTGTGTTATTGGGGGAATTTTAATTTATGTTATACCTACTTTTTTTAAAAGAGCGTATTCATTTTTTAGATTAATGGATTCAATTGGTTTGTCTGCTTTTGTAATTATTGGTGTTTCTGTTTCTTTTAACCAGCTCTTTCTCCTAAATAATAATTTAAATCTTATCTCCCTTTTATCATGCGTTTTCTTGGGGATGCTGACCGGTTTTGGCGGTGGTATTATCCGGGACTCAATTATGGGCGATATGCCAATGTCCTTAAAACGAGGCTCTAATTACGCCTTAAGCGCTTTCTCGGGAGCTTTTTCTTTTTATTTACTAATGTTTGTAAATCTTCAGTTGGCTATGATTGTTTCAGTTATAATAACGCTTACCCTCCGTGAAGTTTTTTCAAGCTACGGAATTTATAGAAAAGTTTTTAAAAATTAACAAAAACAGGGGGGGGAGTTATTAATAGTTCTGATGTTGTCCACGATGATTAGCTTTTATTTCCAAGATTAGTTTGTCGAAAAAGGGAGTCAGGTACCTTTTTTCGAAAGATTAAGAGAAAATTAAACTCAAGAGAAAAAGGTACCCGAGCCCTTTATTGCGACTCCTTTATTGTCTTTATTGTCTGACTCTTTTATTGTTGGACCATCCGTTATCTGGACGGTTTTTTTTGGTTAAATTAAGTTGTTTTTTTGGTTTAAAAATGATAGTTTGAAAGTAATGTACAGGAAAGATAGGCAAAACGAGTTTTACACAACCTTGGCAAAAAAAGAGGGGTATCCTGCCAGGTCAATATATAAACTAAAAGAGATAGACCAAAAATACAAAATTATCGAAGAAGACAATCGGGTTTTGGATTTGGGTTGCGCGCCGGGTTCTTGGCTTTTGTATATTTCTCAAAAGGTAGGAAACAAAGGAAAGGTGATTGGTGTTGATATTGAAGAAATAAAAGTACCCCAGAAAGCCAATATTGTTTTCATTAAGAGAAGTGTTTTTGATTTAAAGGAATCCGATTTTAAGGATAAATTCGAAGTGGTGGTTTCCGATTTGTCGCCAAAAACCTCGGGCGTTAAATTCTTAGATGCCGGAAAATCTCTGGAATTGGCAGAAAAATCTTTTGAGATCGCAAAATCAGTTCTGCTGCCTGGCGGAAATTTCGTCTGTAAGATTTTTGAAAGCGAATCAAGTGATGAATTTTTTAAAAAAGTGAAAAATTGTTTTGATTTTGCGAAAAGATTCAAGCCAAAAGTAGTAATTAAGAAAAGCAAAGAATTTTATATTATTGGCAGGGGATTTAGGATTTAATATGAAAAATGTTTTTCTTGAATTAGATATGAAAAAAGAAGAATTTGAAAGAATTGTAGAAGAAGGGATAAGAAGTATTCCCCCTAAGTTTTTAGAAAAATTGGAGAATATTGATATTTGCGTTGAAGAAGAACCTACTTCTTTTCAATTAGAGAAATTGAAAAAAAGAAAAGGGATTCTGCTTTTTGGTTTGTATGAGGGCGTACCTCAGACAAAAAGGGGACATTATGGCCAAGTTCTACCCGATAAAATAACCATATTTAAAAATCCTATTGAAAAAGTGGCTAAAACAGAAGAAGAAATTAAAGAAAAAGTTAAAGAAGTAGTTTGGCATGAGATAGCCCATCATTTTGGAATGTCAGAAAAAGAAGTTAGAGAAGCACAAAAAAGAAAGAAAGAAGGCTTGTCTTGAGTTCATCGAAAGGGTTAGTATCGATTTATTGATTTTTCTATGAAACTATGAAAAAGTTGAACTAATGATAGTAAGTTCATTGAAAAAAGAATAGGGAAAGTTCCAGAAAAAAGTCAAAAGAAACCAGAAAAGAAAACCAGAAAAGAAAAGGAGGAATAAAGATGAGAGTAATAGGCGTAGATATAGGAAAGACCAGCTTGAAAGCGGTTTGTTTGGAGAAGGAAGGAGAATCTTGGCAAATAGGGAAGACTTTTTGGAAAGCTCACCAGCAACAAGTAGAGGAGGTCTGGCAAGAACTTAAGAATAGCTGGCATATTGGAGAAGAAGAGCTA
>CAZFHD010000025.1:0-7466 GCA_964518455.1 uncultured Candidatus Saccharibacteria bacterium
AGAATTTGCCTGCCCGCTAAAGTTTTCTTTGAAAATTTAGGCGGGTGAAGATTTAATTTATTTTGTGGAGATGGGGAGAGTGAGCTCCCGTCTGGAAAATTTTTTAAAATAGTTCTACAAATTTAGTTTATTTTTATTTTCGGATATTAGATAAAAAATAAACAAAATTCTAATATCTTAATCCCGTTTTATTTTGACAATTCTTTTGGGATAAAAAGAATTGTCTATCTCAATAATATGACACCAAATTCAGCTATTGAGAATCACTAAATTTGATGTGCTTTAAGCAAAAGCTAAAGCAGGTTTCTTAAATAAGTTGGCACTTATTTCTTTTTTCTCAAAGTTTTATGAGGTTTGAGAGTGCTCAATTTGCCTTATTTTAAATAACTTTCCATCGAATCTTTTCATCCCCCTGATTTTAAAGCTCTTTTCATTTCTCTTTCAGCTTCTTTCTTTTTGATAGTTTCTCTTTTATCAGCTTTCTTTTTTCCACGGGCTGTAGTAAATTCGAGCTTTATTTTAGCATGTTTAGTATAGACTTTCAAGGGTATTAGAGTCAAGCCTTTTTCTTTGCTTTTTCCTATTAATTTCTTAATCTCTGTTTTATGAAGCAAAAGTTTTCTTGTCTTCCCGGGATTGTAGTCTTTTGGAGTATTGGCAGGTTGGTAGGGAGGTACGCTTGCTCCTATTAGATAAGGTTCTTCATCTTTTAGAACAACATAAGAACCTTTTAGGCTCATTCTTCCGGATTTTATAGATTTTACTTCTTGGCCTGTTAAGACCATTCCTGCTTCAAATTTCTCCAGGATTTCATAATCATAAAATGCCTTTTTGTTTTTAGCTAAAGTTTTCATCACTTTTATAATTGCAAGTGAGGGAGAAAAAGAAAAGTTTATTTTTACTTTTCGACCGAGCGCCGCAATTATTTATTGGCCAAGAACATAATTGCAAGTGAGGGAGAAAAAGAAAAGTTTATTTTTACTTTTCGACCGAGCGCCGCAATTATGTAAACTATTTACATTTTAGCAAAAAATGAGTTAAACTAAAATACATGAAAGAAAGAATTGCTTCAACAATAAAGAAGGCGGTTATAACCCTTCAAAGGAAAAAGGAACTTAAGAAATTCAAAATTCCAGAGGTTTTAGTTGAGTATCCGAGAGAGGAAAATCATGGAGATTATTCTTCAAATGTAGCTTTACAAATAGGCAAGATTACAAGAAAGAAAACAATGGAAGTGGCAAAAATAATAAGCTTAGAGCTCCAGGCACAAAGTAAAAAAGTTTTTGGCAAAATTGAAGAGGCAGAACCCGGTTTTATTAATTTTTTTCTTTCAAAAGGATATTTACAAAAACAAGTAGAGGAGATTTTAAGAGCAGAAGACAAATTCGGCAGTTTAAAAATTGGCAAAGGCCAAAAAGTTAATGTTGAGTTTATTTCGGCTAATCCTACAGGTCCCTTAACTTTGGGCAATGGTCGAGGAGGATTTTGCGGAGATGTTTTATCTAATATTTTAGAAAAAGCAGGTTTTAAAGTAACTAGAGAATATTATATCAATGATATGGGAAGCCAGATTAGAGCTTTAGGTTATTCTGTTTTGGATGGTTCGGAAGCTGTTTATCAAGGAGAATATATCAAGAAATTAAAGAAGAAGATAAAACCTGACTGCCGGCGGGCAGGGATAGAAGACCCCCAAAAAACAGGCCGAAAAGCAGCCGAACAGATATTAAAAGATATGATAAAACCCATTATTAAGAAAATGGGAATTAAGTTTGATGTTTGGTTTTCAGAAAAGAGCTTATATGGAAAAAAACAAACAGATAAAGTTTTGAGAAAACTTAAAAGAAAGAAGCTTGTTTTTGAAAAGGAAAAAGCTCTCTGGTTTAAGAGCGCAAAGTTTGGAGATGATAAAGACAGAGTTTTGATTCGAGCTGATAAAGAACCTGCCTATTTTCTTTCTGATATAGCTTACTTGGAGAACAAATTTAATAGAGGATTTGAAAAGTTGGTTTTCTTTTGGGGGGCAGATCATCACGGTTATATTAAAAGGATGAAAGCTGCGGCTGAAGCTTTGGGTTATTCAAAGAAACAAATAGATTTTGTTATTCTTCAATTGGTTAGATTATTTAAATGGGGCAAGCAGATAAGAATGTCCAAAAGAAGGGGAATTTATATTACTCTGGATGAATTAATTGATGAAATAGGTTTGGATGTAGTTAGATTCTTCTTTTTAACAAGAAGCCCCGGTACTCATTTAAACTTTGATTTGGATTTAGCCAAAGAAAAATCGGAGAAGAATCCTGTTTTTTACATTCAATACGCCTATGCGAGGATTTGCAGTATTCTGAGAAAACTAAAAATGAAAAGCGCAAAGCCTAGAGTAACAACTGAAAATTTAAAATTATTAAAACATCCTTTGGAGTTAGAATTAATTAAGCAACTTATTAGGTTTCCAGAGATTATTGAAGATACTGTTTATGATTATCAAGTCCAAAGAATTCCTCAGTATACTATTGATTTAGCTGCGGTTTTCCATCAATTTTATCGAGGTTGCCGAGTTTTAGGAAAAAATAAAGAATTAACCCAAGCTCGTCTTTCTTTGATTAAAGCCACCAAAATAGTTTTGAAAAATAGTTTAGATTTGATGGGAATTTCAGCTCCAGAAAAAATGTGATGAACCCTCACACCATAACAAGCTTTGGGCTACGCCCAGAATGTAATGATGCGGGGGATTAACAAAAGCGGATTACCAGCAAGCGAAATTTTAAAAAACTGTAAGATATAAGCTTGTTTGGTCGTGAGGGTGAACAATAAATACTTTATTTTAAGGCATGGGCAAGCTGTTTCCAATGTAAAGGAAATAGCTTCTTGCTGGCCGGAAAAAACCAAATTTCCTTTAACTAAAAAAGGAAAAGTGCAAATAAAAACTGCAGCAGAAAAATTAAAAGAAAAGAAGATTAATTTAATTTTTTCTTCCGATATTTTGAGAACCAAACAAACAGCTGAGATAGTAAGTGAGAAGTTGGAGATTGAACCCAAATATGATAAAAGATTAAGAGAGTATGATGTAGGAATTTTTAATGACCGGCCGCTGTCTGAATTTAGAGAATTTTTAGTAGATAAAGACAGATTAAAGATAGCTTCTCCTAAAGGCGAAAATTATACAAAAATAGCAGAAAGGATGTTTGATTTCTTCAAGGAACTTGAGAAAAAATACTCTGGCAAAACCATTTTAATAATAAGTCATCAGGTTCCTCTAACTTTGTTAGAAGCTAAACTTAAAGGAGTTTCGGATGAGGAATATTATAAGAGGTTTTCCAGAGGAAAAAGAATAAAACCCGGAGAATTAAGAAAAATAACATGACTTTTGATTTCCCAAAAACAGAAGAAAAAATTTTAAAGTTCTGGAAAAAAAAGAAAATTTTTGAGAAGTTAAGAAAGAAAAACCAGGGAAAAGAGCTGTGGTCGTTTTTGGATGGTCCAATTACGGCCAACAATCCGATGGGCGTTCATCATGCTTGGGGAAGAACGTACAAGGATTTATTTCAGAGATACAAGGCAATGCAAGGATATGAACAAAGGTATCAGAACGGATTTGACTGCCAGGGCCTTTGGGTAGAAGTAGAGGTTGAAAAAGAGCTTGGCTTTAAATCAAAAAAAGACATTGAAAAATATGGAATTGGAAAGTTTGTTAAGAAGTGTAAAGAAAGAGTAAAAAAATATTCTAAAATTCAAATAGACCAATCAATCCGTTTGGGACAATGGATGGACTGGAAGAATTCCTATTTTACAATGTCAGATGAGAACAATTATGCTATTTGGGGTTTTTTGAAAGAATGCTATAAAAAAGGTCTTTTGTACAAAGGAAGAGATGTTGTCCCTTGGTGTCCTCGTTGCGCTACTGCTATTTCTCAGCATGAGATTTTAACGGAAGAATATAAAGAAATTACTCATAAAGCAATTTATGTAAAACTGCCAGTTGTTAATAGGCCTGATGTTTATTTTCTTGCTTGGACGACTACTCCCTGGACCTTGCCTGCTAATGTTGCTTTGGCTGTTAATCCCGAATTAAAATATGTTGAAGTTGAAAACCATTTGCCTTTGGCTGAAAGTGAGGGGCAAGATAAAAAGAGAGATATTTTTATCCTTTTGAGAGAAAAAGCAGATTTGATTCCAGGGGGAAAAATAATTAAGGAATTTCTGGGGAAGAAATTAGAGGATTTAGAATACAAAGGGATGTTTGATGAACTTTCTGAAGTGAAGAAAGCAATGAAAGGAAAAAAGCGCAAAGTTATTCTCTGGAAAGACGTAACAACGGAAGAAGGGACAGGTATAGTCCACATAGCTCCTGGTTGCGGCCAAGAGGATTTTCAGTTAAGCAAAGACCTAAGATTAGCTGTAATAAATCCGACTGATGAGGAGAGTAAATATAGAAAGGGATTTGGAGAATTTACAGGCAAACTGGTTTTAGGAGTTAATGAGTTGATTTTTAACAATTTAAGAAAGAAAGGTTTTGTTTTCAAAATAGAGGACTATATTCACAGATATCCTACTTGTTGGCGGTGTAAAGAAGAATTGATTTTCCGTTTGGTAAGTGAATGGTATATTTCAATGGATAAATTAAGAAAGCCATTGATAGATATTGCTAAAAGAATAAAATGGATTCCTTCTTTTGGCTTGGAGCGTGAGCTGGATTGGTTAAAGAATATGAGAGATTGGCTGATTTCCAAAAAAAGATATTGGGGGTTGGCTTTGCCGATTTACGAGTGTAGTTGCGGCAATCTTGAAATAATTGGGTCAAAAGAAGAATTGAAGGAAAGAGCAGTTGAGGGTTGGGAAAAATTTGAAGGAAGAAGCCCCCATCGCCCTTATGTAGATGAAGTAAAAATTAGATGCTCAAAGTGTGGCAGAAAGATTTCCAGAATTGCTGATGTGGGAAATCCTTGGCTGGATGCTGGAATAGTTCCTTTTTCTACAATGGGATATTATCAGGATAAAAATTATTGGAAAAAATGGTTTCCAGCTGATTTAGTTTGCGAGTCCTTTCCCGGCCAGTTTAGGAATTGGTTTTATACCATAATTGTAATGAGCGCTGTTTTGGAAAATACTAATCCCGTAAAGACAATTTTTGGCTATGCTTCTGTTCGTGATAAGGAGGGCGAGGAGATGCATAAGTCTAAAGGAAATGCTATTTGGTTTAATGAAGCGGTTGATAAAATTGGGGCAGATCCTATGAGATGGATGTATGCTAAGCAGAATCCTGTTTACAATTTGAAATTCGGTTATGGCGCAGCAGAAGGAACAAAAAGAAAACTGTTAATTTTGTATAATGTTTTTGCTTTTTTTACTACCTATGTGGACAAGAAAGATTTTCCTGTCAGGGAATTTAAAATAGAACCCAAAAATATTTTAGATAAGTGGATTATCTCAAAATTAAATAATTTAATTGAAAAAGTCAGCAGAAGCTTGGATAAATATAATGCATCTGTTGCGACTTTGGCAATTGAGAAATTCTTTATTGATGATTTGTCTCTCTGGTATGTTAGGAGGTCTCGGAAAAGGTTTCACTCGGGAGGCAAAGAAAGAAAAGAGGCGATAGAAACTCTTTATTATATTCTTCTGGATTTAGTAAAACTGATAGCTCCGGTAATGCCCTTCTTTGCTGAACAAGTATATCAAAGTTTACGGGCAAAGGATATGCCGGAATCAATTCACTTGTGTGATTGGCCAAAGCCAGATAAAGAAAAGATTAATAAAGAATTAGAAGAGAAAATGGATGAGGTTCGTGATATTGTTACTCAGGCCTTAGGTTTAAGGGCAGAAGTAGGAATAAAAGTTAGACAACCTCTTCAAAAACTGGAAGTGAAAAAGCCCAAATTCAAAATAGAAAAGGAATTATTGGATTTAATAAAAGAAGAAGTTAATGTTAAAAAGATTGTTTTGGGCAAGAAAATAAAATTAGATACTAAAATTACCAAAGACCTTAAAGAAGAAGGAATAGTTAGAGATTTTATTAGAAACGTACAAAGAATGAAAAAAACAGCAGGATGTTTACCAAAAGATAGAGTTTTAATTTACTATTTTGCCGAAGGGGAATTAAAAAATATTATAGAAGATAAAAAAGATTTTATTTTAAAAGAAACTGCGACTCATGAGATTAAACTAAAAAAGGAAACGTCCCTCCAACCATATTATTTAGAAACAAAGGTCGGAAACGAAAAAGCTTATCTAAAAGTTTCAAAAATATATTCAGCAAAATAAATAGCTATGAGTATTTTTGATGAAAAAAAATCTTATTCAAGGAGCAGACTAAGAGATAGTTTTAGGAGATATACTAAGAAACCTTCAGGTATGAGAGGTAGAAAGTTTGATCAAAAAGAAAGAGCTGGTTTAGTAGAAGGCATTTTTGAAAAAAAGTACGGAGGACAGATTTCCAAAAGTGATTATAGAGATGCTCTTAAAAAGTTGGAGACCCAAAAAAGAGAAGCAAAAGATAGAAACGAACGGCAAGAGCTGGATAGAAAAATTAAATTTTTAAGAGGAGCAGGAGAATTTTAATCTTATTTATGGAAGCCTACTTATAATATGGCGGTTCGCTACGGAACATCAGCTTTAGTAATTAAAAAAACAGATAAAGGAGAAGCTGATCAGATTCTTACACTTTTTACCAAAGAGTTCGGCAAGCTCCAGATTTTGGGCAGAGCTATCAGGAAGATTAAGTCAAAATTGAGGCCGGGAGCCGAGCTTTTTTGCTGTTCTGAAATTGAGTTTATCCAAGGCAGAACTTTTAAAACCCTTACGGATACTGTTATTTTGGACAGCTTTCGGAATTTAAGGAAAGATTTGGCAAGAATGAAAATTGTTTTTAGAATAGCTGAGATTGTAGATAAGTTAATTAAGGGAGAAGAGAAAGATAAGAAAATTTGGAGATTGCTTTTAGAAACATTTAAAAGGTTAGACAGTTCTTCTTTTTCAGGTCTTTTAATTTATTATTATTTTGTCTGGAATTTCTTTTCTGTTTTGGGATATCAAATTGACCTTTATCATTGTTTTATTTGCCAAAAAAAACTGAAACCTGAAACTCTTTATTTTGATCCGGAACAAGGATTGATTTGCTCTGAATGCTTGTCCTCTCAAATTTTACAAAGCAAAACTTGGGAGGAAAAAGAAGTTTCTCCAGAAGTAATTAAAATTCTCCGTCTTTTTATTGAGAGAGATTGGGATATTTTAGCTAAATTAAAAATTTCAGATAAAGATAAAAGAGATTTAGCTTCTGTTTCAGAAAGTTTTCTCTCTTCAATTTAAAGTAGATATTTGCTAAAATGTAAAGTAATGTTTACATCGAGCGTTAAATAATAAGCATTAAACAAGTCTGAAAGCATACCTTCTCAGAGAACACCTCGCAGTCAAGCCTCTTCATTTAATCTTGTCTTTAATAATATACTATTATGGCTTGACGAGAGAAGCCA
>CAZFHD010000026.1:0-7128 GCA_964518455.1 uncultured Candidatus Saccharibacteria bacterium
ACCCTAAACTGTTGGAAGATAACAAAACATTGAAATTACTGATTTTTGTTAACCCAGCTTCTGGATTATCTTTTTTAATAAAACAAACCCTATCTTCGAAAACCGAAGTCAGGGTTTGTGAACTTTCAAAAATTAAATTTATTCTCCTTTTATCTTTCTCTTGAGATCTTGAAGAATTTCAGTTGCCAGTCCTTTTCCACCTAAACCAAAAGCCAAACCAGCTGAAATGACTATCAAAGCAACTACGCCTGTAAGCAGAGTTTGAATCAAGCCCGGAGCCACCTTTAACTGCATTAGAATAGCCAAAATAGCAAAAATCCAGATTGACCATTTTACTAAAACTCCAACTAACTGTCCATGACCCATTTTGGTTCCTTCTACAGCTGCTCTTACCACTTTTTCCAGAATATCAGCTATAATTACAGCCACCACAAAAATCAAAGCTGCAACTATAACATTCGGCAGATAAGCCAAAACTCTAGTTAGGAAGTTTGCAAACTGAGCAAGTCCTAAAATCTCTACGGCTGCCAGCAAAAAGACAATCAGTAATACCCATTTAAAAATAGCTCCAATAAAACCAGAGGGATCAACTTTTATTTCTGCTCTGGCTAAAGCTGTTTTCCAGTTTCCTCTTTCAAAAATCTGATTAAATTTCAATCTTTTTAGAATTTCAGCTACCAGTTTTCCAACTCCTATAGAAATAAGCCAGCCAATCAAAAAGACAATAAGAGCTCCAACCAAATTAGGAATAAATATTATAAATCCCTGCCAAAGGCCAATTAAAGCATCAGCTGTTATATTCCACCAATCTGCTAATATCATGTTTTTATCTATTCACTTAAATTTAATTACCAACCGACCTTTTTATTATCTTAATATATCACAACGAAATCATCCTGTCCTGTGGAAAACTTTATCCCTAAAATCCTCAAAACTTGATTAAAATTTCTTCTAAGGACCTTTCTGGAAGAAAAATCAAAGTCCCATCATTAAGATTATTTAATATTCTAACATAACTGTTTCCTCCATGACAAACAGAATCTGTTCTTACGTATCTGTATGAATCATTCCAAAAAATACCTCCTTGAGCTCTTTCAGGATTCTCAAGCATAAAACTATTGTTTTCCGAATAGGTTCTTTGGATAATCCATCTTATCCCTCGAAGAACAGCCTCTTTGTATTTCTGACAATCCTCTCTATTCTCCTTTAGACAAAACCTGTAAACTTCTCCTGTAACTTCAGAAAGCCACCCGATGCCGCTGGTAGAGTAAGCTCCTTCCCAGCGGCCAAAATTCCTAAGGTCCGTTTCATCTTTAATTTGATTTTCCAAAATCAAATCAATTAATTCAAAAATTATAGTTTTATAATATTCATTATTTTCTGCTTTACAAAAATCCATTAAAGACATTACGGCCCAAGCGTTAGAAATAGGATTTTTTTCTCTATACTCCCCTACTATATATCCCTGAGCTTCTTCATACTTTCCAACAAATCTTTTGGCAATCTTGGAAGCTGCCAAATAATACTTTTCTTGATTCGTCACCTGATAAAGTTTGGACAAAGCAGAAAGGCATTGTCCATTATAAAGAAGAGATTCTTTTTTGCCAGAAAACCACTTCCCTTCTTCATAACGAAGATAGGGTTTCATACTTCCATCATCCTCTTGTATCGTAACCAACCAATCTCCGGCTAATTTCGCAGCTTCAAGATAATCTGAATCTCCCGTAACTTCATACATCTTTAATAGGGTAAAAATGCTCAAAGCACTGGTCCCTACAGGAAATCTCATTTCTTTTTCCTCTTCATCTAAAAAATATGAGTAATGGAAAGCTCCTAAAGCTTCTCCTTTTTCTTTGTTCTGCATAAATAAAAGAAATTCTCCCCATTTGGACAAGGAATTGAGTATTTCCTCGTCTTTCTCCAAATCATTCATATACAGAAAAGTATAAATAATAGAAGCAGAATAAACGGTGTGTATTCTCGGAGGTAAATAATCTTCTCCGGCTTGGTATTTTTTGTAAAAGCCATGCTTTTCAGAATTCTCCATTCTTAAAAGAAATTCTTTACCCTCTTTTATTTTTTCTTTAATTAATTCTTTATCTATATTAAAAACTAAAACCAAGTCTCCTAAGCTTTCTTTTCCTTTTTTATTTTTTCCCACAAAAGAAAAAACCTCTCCCATAGAATCTGAAAGAGAGATTAAAAAAGTTAAATCTTTAATGTTTTCCAGACTTAATCCTTTAAATTTACCTCTAATTACAGCTTTCTCAGTAGCTTTTTCTAAGGCTTTAGAAAAAACCTCTTCTTTACTTGCCCCTTCTCCTATTATTTCTCCCTGATAATATAAAGCCACTGCAACATTCCAATTACCTTTAACATCTAATTCTTCCGGATATTCTAAAATCTCTTCTGTAAAAGAACTCTCAACTATTTTCTCCGCAAAAGATATAGCCGAGTCTATAAACTTTTGTTTTTCTGAAATTACTACCTTAGCTTCAGGAATAGTCTTTCCAGAAGACATTTCCTTTTTTGAAATACTATTTATTTCTTCTTCAAAAAAAGAATTGTAAATAAAAAAAGCGACCGCAACCACGGCTAAAATTAACAAAATTAGAACAATTAAATCTCTCTTTTTCATTGTGGACCTAGGCAGAATCGAACTGCCGTTTCCGCATTGCAAATGCGATGTTCTACCATTAAACTACAGGCCCACTGGTGCTTAAAGTTAATCGCTTTCAAACTTTTTCTATCATCTTACCTTTAATTGAACACAATTACAAGGAGCAAAGCAACTGGTTTATAATTTGGTATATAAATCAAGAAAAATTAAAAAACAATAAAGGGGTCAGGTACCTGACCCCTTTATTTGTTCTAGAACGACAAGTTTTTAAATGTTTCCTTTTTCTACTCTAGGTAATATTTTGCTTCTTCAAATAAAATTTAATCCTTTCGCTATCCTCGTTTTCTTCATCACCTTTAAAATATAATTCTACAAACTCAATCATTTGTTTTCTTTCATTATAGGCATAAACAATCCGTAGAGAAGAACCCTTTAAATAACGACAAAAAAGTCGCGCTTTCACGACTTTTATCTCCTCGGTATTCGTTAGTATTACAAAGTGCCTTCCTGTTCCAAGTGGAATCTGAGAAACAATCTTTTTAAACCCTGAGAGGTCGTTTGACAGTGATTTGTATTTCTTTGACAACCGCTTAAGGTCCTTTGTAAAATCATCGGTTTCATTAAAGTTCATCATCGTAATTTCTTACAGAGTGATCTTGGTCGCGGTAAAATACGCTCTCGTAGTTAATAATCTCACCGTTTTTATGAACCCGCCAAGGTATATCACTATGAGAATATTCTGTTAATTCAATGGCATTTTTACTCGAAAGACGAGCAAGCACTTCATCTATGTGTTTTATCTCCCTCGCCGAAAGATTACTTAAATCTGGTTCTCTGCGAGGTAGGTATTTCTTTTGGTCATATTGAAAATATCTACTTTTCACGCGTTCAATCTCGCCTTTTTGCTCCATGTTCTCCACGATCTTCTTAAACTCTACTGGTGTAGGACCATAATGATTTTTTATATATCGTGCTCCAGTAAGTTGTGCTTCAAACTTTTCATAAAAATCAAAATCAATGAAATATAAAAGTTTGTAAAGTGCGGTTTCTCCGATATTTGGTTTAGCGCCTACCCTACTAAGCACATATAAGAGAACTTCTTTAAACTTTTTTACATTAGTGCGTGACATAATTATTCGAATATCGTTTTTCTTCCCTTTCTCTAAGGTTTCGCTTTCAAGCACCACTTTGAGTTGTTTAGAAATTTCTTTTCTCAAAAAATCTTCCAAAGATAAACCAAAAATACTGGCAAGTTTTTTTGCCTCTGATATCGTTATTTCTCGTTCGCCCTTCTCAATCTGCATATACGTGGGGCGAGATATTTCAAGTTTATCTGCAATATATTCTTGGGAGAAATTATTTTGCTCGCGGAGAGATTTTATTTTTTTGTATAAATTTTTAGCCATACTCTTATATTATCATTATACTATTTGTAAAGAAATCTTGTCAAGTGGATAAGTAGAAATACTTGACATAATAAGGGGGTTCTTGAAAACGGTGTCCAAAATGGTGTCAACTCTGAATTAAATAAATTAAATTAAAAAAATCAGAGTTGACACTATTTTCATTTTCCCTATATTAGGCCTTCTTGATATTCTTGCTCGTTTATCTTGGGAAATACAGGGTAAATTCTTTGGACTCTGCCGACTTGCCCACCTTTTAATCGCACCTTAATCCCACGGTGATGAAAGGCAGAACTCGTCAAAATTTTCGCCACTATTCCGCGGGTAAACTTTCCTGTTCTCTGGTCTTCTTTAAGCACGATTTCCACTTCCGAACCGATTTTTACATTTTCCCTTCTTTGCCCATCCATAAATTTTATTTCCTAATTATTATTTAAAAATCAGAGTTGACACTATTTTCCTTAATTTTTATATAAGCGACGGAGGTAAAAATTGTTCTATTTCTTCCGGCCGCAACAATCTAACATCATCAGCAACAGTTGAAAGACCATACGATTGGCTCTTAGGAATTCCTACATATTGAACTTTTTTGCCAAAGGCCCGGACTTCTTCAACCGCTGCTACTAAATCCGTATCAGAACTCACCAAGTAAGCAATGTCGTATTTATTCTCTCGAGCAAATCTAATCATTTCTACTGCTAAACGCACATCAACACCCTTTTCATGGTAAGTTTTATCGGGATGCCTAATTAATTGTCCAAGTGTAATAATAATATTTTGCTTCTGTAATCTTCTAAATAATCTTTGTTGATTAGCGTATAATTCTTCGCTTTTACTATCGTTTTTCCGACGACTAACTACACCAAGATAGTAACGGACTTCTATTAACTCATTAGGTTGAACAAGCCATTCGGCAAATTTCCTAAAATTAAAATTAAGTAAACTGTATTTACCATTAAGTCTAGATGTTAAGTCTTTTAACTTAAAGTAAAAATTGCCCCCATCAATAAAGACAAAAGCTCTTTTCATAGATAAAAAAACTGCCGTCGCCCGCCGAAGCGGAGGAAGGCAGTGGGATTAACTATTATAATTATAGCAAACTCAGGACCCCTGTCAAGGCCTTTTGTTTGTAATTTGTTTGAGTTAAAATTTAGCAAATTTTCCATAATTTTACCCGCCCCGTAGTGAAACAAAGTTTTTACTATTGGGGTTTCTCAATTAATTTTTTTAATTCCGAAAATCTATAAATTTTATTTCATCTCCGTTTTTTAAAATGTCGTGTGCTTCTGGTTTTTTATTATTTAATAAAAAGCCCAACTGTCCAGGTGGAAATTCTTTCTGAATCTTAGGATGAGAGGAAAAAATAAAATATAGCTGGGTGGCAAAATTAATTCCCTCAGAAACTATTGCTTCCTCGAAATCTTTTCCTGTAATCCTTTTTACTCCTTCGTCATAAAAAATCTTAACTTTAATCGGTTTTAAAAAATTTTCCTCCATAAATTTTTAAAATGCTTTGGCTAAAATTGCTTGGTTTATTAAAAATCAAAGTTGACACTATTTTTCTCTAAAATTGCTAAGTTTATAAAAAAGTCAGAAACGTCCCTACTTTCTACCCTACTTTCTACCCTACTTTCTCTACTTTATCGTCCCTACTTTATCCTACTTTATTTTCGTCCCTACTTTCTACTTTATTACCTTAAATATTTCTTCCCCTTTAACTTATCTGGCAGAAAATCTTCTTTAGTATATTTTTCATATCCTTTTCCATAATTCAACTTTTCCATGAGCTTTGTGGGCGCATTACGTATAACTAAAGGAATTGGCAAATTTCCATATTTCTTCACGTCTTCCATTGCCTTAACATAAGCTTCATAGGCACTTCTGTCCTTCTTGCTCTTAGATAAATATACTGCCCCATGAGCTAAATTAATACCACACTCCGGTAATCCAATAGTTTCTACTGCCCTAAATACATCATTCGCCACTACTAAAGCTGTGGGTTGAGCTATTCCAATATCTTCGGAAGCAAAAATAACCATTCTTCTTGCTATAAATTTAAGGTCCTCTCCGGAATTAATCATCCTGGCCAAATAATACAAAGCAGCATCCGGTTGAGAAGCTCTCATACTTTTAATAAAAGCTGAGATAGTATTGTAATGTTCGTCTCCTTTCTTATCATATCTTAAAAATTTTGACTGAAGAGTGTTTTTTAGGCTTTCTGTGGTAATTTTACGATAAAGCTGGGATGTGCTTTCTAGCATAGTAATAGCTTGTCTTGCATCTCCATTAGCCATAGCAACCAGCCAGTCTTTCGCTTTTTTATCCAGCTTAAATTTGGTTCGTGCAATAATAGCTAACATTTCTTTTTCTGAAAGTTCATTTAAAATAAAAACTCTGCAACGTGAAAGTAGAGGCGGAATTATTTCAAAACTTGGGTTTTCTGTGGTAGCTCCAACAAGGGTTATCTCTCCCCTTTCCACAAGTGGAAGCAGAAAATCTTGTTGAGATTTGTTGAAACGGTGAATTTCATCTAAAAATAAAATCTTGGGTTGTTCTCCGGTATCTTCGGCTGTTATTCTTTTAATATCTGCCTTTCCTGCCGAAACAGCAGACAATTCATAAAAGCGAGCCTTTAAACTGTTAGCATATATTTTTGCTAAAGTAGTTTTTCCTGTTCCCGGAGGACCCCAGAGAATAAAAGAAAACAGATGCTTTTGTTTTATAGCAAGATTTAAAGGTTGCCCCTTTCCCATTAAATGTTCTTGTCCCACAAATCCCTCTAAAGTTTTGGGTCTTATTTTTGAAGCTAAGGGCTCCATAATTGTCTTTATTCTAACAAAAAACCGCCCCTTTGGCGACCCTCAAGTTCGGCCTAATTTTTGAAAATGGTGTCAACTCTGAATTAAACGAATTAAATTAAAAAATCAGAGTTGACACTATTTTTTCATTGACACCATTCTTTTCCAATAATAAAAGGTACCTGACCCCTTTATTTCTATTTCCATTAAAAAGTCAGAAACGTCCCTACTTTCTACGGGTAAGCTTTCCTATTCTCTGGTCTTCTTTAAGCACGATTTCCACTTCCGAACCGATTTTTACATTTTC
>CAZFHD010000027.1:0-1386 GCA_964518455.1 uncultured Candidatus Saccharibacteria bacterium
TTTCATGGTACATCTCCTTGCTTTGTGCTCTTGCTCGGTGGAACGACCAGTATGGTCTTCGGCGGTTGCCATTTGGCGGTCGCCTATTCCTATGAGCGTGAGCTTATCGCTCAGAGTTTCAATCCGTATGTTTTCTCAAGGTGCTATTTTCTACTTACATTATATCATACCTGTTTTATTTTGTCAACCCTTTTGTGGTAATTATATTAAAAGGAATAAACCTAATACTATTTTTAAATACGGAGAAAAAATTAAAAAACCAATTACTGCCGCGCCAGAGCAAATAAGAAGAACCGCTCCGGCTGAAATATCTTTGATTATCTTTACTTTTGGGTCGTGGTTTGGCTGCAAGAAATCTAAAATCTTTTCTATCTGGCTATTAATCAATTCAAACGTTAAAACTGAAGTAACTAAAAACAAAATAATTATTTTTTCTAAAAAAGATAAACCAAGAATAAACATAAGAACTATTACCGCAAATCCGCAAAAACAAAGAATTTGAAAAGTCTGCTCAGAATGAGCTGCTTTCAATCCTTGAAAAGCCGCTTTAAAACTATTCTTCATTTTTTTAAAATTTAAAATTTTCATCGTTTAATTTATTCTACTTCTGCGATTTCTTTTCTATAACGGCAAAAATCACAATCTTCTGCCATCTCTGGTATACTATCCCCCATAAGGCATTTATGAGCCTCTATAATTTTTTCTTCTACCCAATCATCATTTCCCTTATATGGTATTAATTCAATATCAAACTCTAATTTTCCATCAAAGGCCTTTCTGTCTTTTCTGCCGTTACAATAAACAAAATACCCAATATCAGAGATTTTGTAGTTTTTTAAATCCTCGTTGTGTCTGGCAAGCCACTGATAAATTTCCATCTGCCTTTTATAAACTGCTTTCCATTTATCATCAAGAGTAATCTCTTTCTCGGTGCTTGTCGCTTTATAATCAACAATTGAAAGTTCTTTATTTTTGTCGTTAAACCAGATATCATCAATCGCGCCAAAAACTAAAAAGTTAGTCTTTTGATGCGGAACCCGAATCCCGGTAAAAGTATGACGCCATTCATCCATTTTTTCATGCTGAAACGGTATAGATTTAACGCCGTAGGCCCTCATCAACGGATGCGCTCTGCCTTCGGCCCGGTGAGCATCAAATTCTTTTTTCAACAGCGCATCAACCGCTGAGTTCAAACTGAAAGACGGTCCCGAAGGCCGGCCAATGCCAAGCCGCCGGTCTAAATAAAAACATCTTGGACACTCTGAAAAAAGTTCTAATTTTGAACGACTCAACTTAAACGGCTCCTTTGAAGCAGGGTCAAATAAATTACGTGTTCGTTTGGGATTATAAAACTCCGACATATTTTTCACAGAGGACGGGCCTCTG